>JBAYTM010000017.1:0-13795 GCA_041675685.1 Thiohalobacteraceae bacterium | reverse complement strand
GCGCCCTTGAGCTGCAGCTCCCAGCGCGCGCCCATGCTGGTCTGGACCTCGCCGAGTTGTATCGCCCGACCGTCGCCAAGCAGCGCAACATAGTGACCGAATTGATGGCCGGAATAGGCCATGGCGAGCGGTTCGCTCCCCGGTAGCAGCTTGCCGCCGTTCAGGATGACGGGGAAGTCCGGACGATCCGCTTCCGCTGGATCCAATTCGATCAACGCAGCAGCGGCGGGATTGAAGCTGACCAGGTAAGGCTTGCCCAATGGCGTCGGCAGTACCCGTGCATAGAAATCGCCCGGAAGCCTTGCAAAGCTGTTGCTGAAGTGGAGCTGCTCCAGGGTCAGCCGTTTTTCGATGTCGGGGTTTGTTTTCGGCATGCGGAGATAGTGGTTGCCACCATCGCGGGTTACAACCGCGACCACCTTGGGGTTTGCATCATGTCGGGAAAGACCGCTGCCCGCCACCGAAGGCCGGTGCAGCTGGCCTCCGACTCTCCATGATTCGGGATCAGTCTTTGATAAGATCCATCAGCTCGCCGCGCGAGCGCGCATTCTCGCGAAAACTGCCGCGCATGGCGCTGGTTACCGTAGTGCTGTTCTGTTTCTGCACGCCGCGCATCATCATGCAGAAGTGGCTGGCGTTGAGAATGACGGCGACCCCGTGGGGATTGAGAATATCCATCATCGCGTCGGCGATTTGGTTGGTCAGGCGCTCTTGCACTTGCAGGCGCCGAGCGAAGACATCGACGATCCGTGCGACCTTCGACAGGCCGATGACTTTGTTGTTGGGCAGGTAGGCGACATGCGCCTTGCCGAAGAAGGGCAGGATATGGTGCTCGCACATCGAGTAGAATTCGATGTCCTTCACGACGACCATTTCCTCGCAGTGTTCTTCGAACACGGCATTGCGCACGACGTCCTGAACGGTCATATCGTAGCCGCTGGTGAGGAAGTCCAATGCCTTGGCCACCCGTAGCGGCGTACGTTTCAGGCCCTCGCGATCGGGCTGCTCACCGATACGCGTCAATACTTGGCGCACCAGTTGTTCAAACTCGGGGTCGTAGCTTTCTTCGGCTTCTGTATCGTAGTCGTCGTAGATGGGCCGGCCGACCCGGGCCGGTGTGATACGTTTGTTCATCGTCGCATCCGTCCCCATAAGGTCGCCCAGGGCAGGCGTCAGGCGCGATTATACGCAATTCCGCGCGCGCGACGACCGGCCCGCGCAACCCGATGGAGCTTAGGGTTTCAGCGCGCAGGTCCGGTTATAATCGGGCGTCACCGTATGCTCCGATCGAGAACTGTCAGCAGATGGACAACCAGCCAGTTCATTTCGTCAAGAGGCGCAATTACCTTGTGATCGCCAAAGACCGTGTCGTACGGTTGCGCTACGGCGTCTTCGAACAAGGTACGGAGCAGGCGCTCGCATACCGCGACGATCTGTTTTACCTGCACGGCGGCTACGGCGGCGCCTTTCCAAAAGTCGAAGCGGCGCTCGAGGGTTTGGGTGTCGATGCCAAGGTCGAAGTGTCGCTGACGCCGGGAGAGGGCTACGGCATGCGCGACCCGGACTTGCTGATGACCGTCCCGATCGAAGAGATTCCGCCCGAGGCGCGCAGCAGCGGTCAAGCGCTCGAAGCTGAGGCGGCGGACGGGCAGTCGCGCCGATTCGTCGTGACGGCAGTGACTGAGGAAGGTGTCACGGTCGATGGCAATCACCCGCTCGCGGGCAAACATCTGCGCTTCATATTCGAAGTCATGGATATCCGCGACGCCACCCAGGCTGAACTCGAGGCGGGCTACGCCTTCGGCCTGTCCGGCTGAAGGAAGTCCTTCGCGACACACGCGAGCAGAATACGCAGCGTTCCACGCGACTTGATCGGTTGCGTAGGCCGTCTTGCCGTAATCTTTTCCGACGTCGACATGCACGAAATGATGCAACCTAACCCGTTGAATGTTTCGTGCAATCCGGCGTCGCTTCCGGCCGCACGGCGGAAGCGCTGTCGATCGCATTTACGGTGTGTGCGACAGCCATCCGCTAAGCGCTCGAAATCCTGCGCGAAACCTGTCCTGCACGGAGCTTGCTTGTTAATTGGAGGCCGGTGCCGCCGGCACTCGGTTGCAACGACAAGGAGGGCGGCCCATGTCTACAGGAATCAACCTACGCATGCTGCTGTTGGCGGCGTGCTGTTTCATCCCCGTCCCGGTTCAGGCGGCGATCATCAATATGTCTGCGTCTCTGGACGCGGCCCAGGAGGTGGCGGACGAGCCAGTGGTCAGTGACGGTACGGGAACTGCGATCGTGACGTTCGATGACGTCAGTAACCTGCTCAGCTGGGATATTAATTTCAGCGACCTGACCGGACCGGCGACCGCGGCGCATTTTCATGGGCCGGCCGCGCCGGGCGTCAATGCGGGCGTGCAGGTCAATATAGGAGCCATCAGCGGGTTGACCAGCCCGATGTCGGGTTCGACCACCATCAGCGACGGCCAGGAAACGGAATTGCTCGACGGCCTTTGGTACATCAATGTTCACACCGACGCCTATCCGGCCGGCGAGATCCGGGGCCAGGTTCAGGTGGTGCCGCTGCCCGCCGCGGCCTGGCTGATGCTGGGTGGACTGGCCGGCTTATGGCGGTGCGCAAGACGAAGTTGAGGCGTCTGGCGGGCGGCATGCAGCGATGCGCGCCGCTCGCTGCGAGCCTGCGCCGCGTGAGCCTGCGCCGCGTGAGCCTGTCCGCTCGGGCGTCTACTTCTCGGCTTCAAAGTCCAACGCTGCCGAGTTGATGCAGTAGCGTAGCCCGGTCGGTCGAGGGCCGTCCGGAAAGACGTGGCCCAAGTGCGCGTCGCAGCGCGCGCAGCGGACTTCGGTGCGCAGCATGCCGTGACTGCGGTCGCGGTGCTCGTCGATCACCGCGTTCCCGGCCGGCTGGTAGAAACTGGGCCACCCGCACCCGGAATCGAACTTGTGTGTCGATTCGAACAGCGGCGCACCGCAGCAGATACAACGGTAGGCGCCGGTGGCCTTGAAATCATGGTACTTGCCGGTGAAGGGCGGCTCGGTACCCGCTTGGCGGGTGACCCGATAGGTCTCGGGCGGCAACTGTTCGCGCCATTCGGCGTCGGACTTCTCGATCTTGTCAGTCATGTCGGCACTCCTGTCCGTAAAGATCCGTGACCTACAAAGCTTACGCGGATTGCATGCGACGAATCGCCATCGATGGACGGATTATGCGGCCATAGCGGCACGACTCCAATCGCCTGACACTTGCGCCGCACGCCGCTCACTCGCTACCCTGCCGGCATGACCGATGCCCCTGTATTGCCGCCCATACCAGACAGTGCGATTGAATGGCGCGCCGTCCGATCGCCCGGCCCGGGCGGCCAGAACGTCAACAAGGTTGCCACCGCGATCCAGTTGCGCGTCTATCTCGCCAAGGCCGGCTTGGCGCCGGGCGTGCGCGCACGTCTGCACCGTCTCGGAGGCAGGCGTGTGACGGCCGGGGGCGAGCTGCTCATCGAGGCCAATCGGTTCCGCAGCCAGGAACGCAATCGCGCCGATGCCTGGGCGCGCTTTGAAACCTTGCTGGCACAGGCCTTGGTGAAGCCGAAACCCCGCATCCCAACCCGCGTCTCGCAAGGCGAACGCAAACGCCGGATGGACGACAAGCGGGTGCGGGGTGCTGTAAAGCGCTTACGCCGGCCGGCGCCGGCCGAAGACTGAGCGTGATGCCCGAACCATCGGGTAAAGCAGCCGCCCTTGGCGCCGATGAATACCCGGGCGCTGTGCCCCGCCTCTTGAAACGCGTCTTATGCCGCCAAAGACTCGCAAGCCGGGCAGCCTGTTTCGCACGCTGCGTACCGGCCTGCTGTTGCTGATCCTGATCGGTGTCGCTGGCGATGCCTGGCTTACCCGGCTTCGCAGCACCGATTGGAGCGACCCTTTATGGGTCAGCGTCTTTCCGATCAATGCCGACGGCAGCGCGGCAACGGCCAGCTATATTGCCTCGCTTTCCGACGAAAGCTTCCTCCCTGTAGAGCACTTCATGGCGCAGGAGGCCGCGCGTTATGGCGTCCCGCAAGCGCGGCCGATGCAGCTGCGCTTGGCCGCCGAAGTGCGCGAAACGCCACCGGCGCCCCCCGCGAGCGGGCAGGGGTTGGCCGTGATGCTCTGGAGCCTGAAGATGCGCTATTGGGCCTGGCGTATCGAACGCGAATACGAAGGCCCGCCGAGCAACATCCGCGTCTTCGTGCAATATTTCGATCCGCAGCTGACCGATCGTGTCGCCCATTCGCTGGGCCTGGAAAAGGGCATGATCGGCGTCGTGAATGCCTTCGCATCGCGCAGGCTGGCGGGTCAAAACAATGTCGTGGTGGCCCACGAGTTGCTGCATACGCTGGGCGCGACCGATAAATACGATCCGCACAATAGCCAGCCGTTGTTCCCTCACGGGTATGCCGATCCGCAACGTACGCCTCTGCACCCGCAGGTGCGGGCCGAGATTATGGGCGGACGTATTCCCGTGTCCGCGGATCGTGCCGAGCTGCCGATGTCGCTGGGCAAGGCGCTGGTGGGTCCGGAAACGGCCGCCGAGATCAACTGGCAAGCGCCCGCCACCTGAAGAACGGTCCGGCCCTCCGTCGGCGCGGTTCACGGCTCAGGGAAAGTCACTGGATCGCGGCGCCGAACGCAGGGGCGGGTCCACTGGCCTTGAGCCGGTCGCGCCGTCCTGCGTTAGAATGATGCATCTTCATTTCCACGATGCCGTTGCGCCATGAGCAGTTCTCGGCCGGTCCTGTTATCCATCATTGAGCTCGGCGGCTATCCGAACTTTACGCCGTTGTATGAGCGACTCGGCTGCCAGGTCGTCATGGAACGCTCGATGCGCAAGGCGCTTGCCACGGTACGCCGCGATCGGCCGCGTGTGGTCGTCGCGGAGTTCAATTTCCAGTCCGATTTCCGGGATCGCACCAGCAGTCTGGAATCCCTGATGGCGGTGGTGCAGCCCCTGCGCGACACCCGCGTGATCGTGTTCTATGAACAGGAGTATGCAAGCCAACTGGCGCGATTGCAGGCGCACTGCGAAGTGTTCCGGGCAATGCCCTATCCGATCGTCGAGGCGGCGCTTGCGGCAAACGTACAGGCCGCGCTCGCCGACTGAGGCAACCTCAGCGCCCCGATCGCCGCGAGCGGCTTTGGTAACGCGCGATCTGTTTGACGATGTCCTGATAGGGGAAATCGACTGGACCGCCGTAACGTATTTCCGCCTCGTTGAGCAGGGCAAAGATGTCGGTCACCTGATCGGCATCGCCGCACTCCGGATGCAGCAGCAGTTGAAGGCCGAGCAATCCACCGGCCTGGACCTTGATCTCTTTGTTGTGCGGCAGTGGCCCGCCGATATGGGTCATCTGCAACGAGAATCGCGCCGCGTCCCGCATGCGCGTCAAGAGGTCCTGGCAGCGCCGCTGCGCCAAGTCGGCTTTGCAGCCGACACCTTCACGGTCGGCCAGATAGAAACGCTCGGACTGGCTGCAGGTACCCTTGCGGTTGTTCAGGGCCTTTTCCAGCACGCAGCGCCGTTCGTTCACGGCCTTGTATGTGGAGCGGTACTCGTCTTCTTCCATAGCGGAATCGACCGGCTATTTTTCCCATTCTCGCAGAATCGGCGCCTCGCGGTGTTCCTGAAGCTTCTCTTCGGCCTCCAGCGGCGTGGCGGCGAACATGACCTTGATGGTGATGTCCGTGTCCGTACCGAGTTCGGCGCGCATTTCACGCGCGCGGGTCTTGGCTTCATTGAATTTCTCGAAGTCGGCCTGCAGCTCGAGTTTTCTGACCATTTGAGTTGGACCTGGCGTAATTTTGTAGATGTAATAAGGCATCGGCTTTATCCTTTTGCGACCGGAACACGGGTGGGCCCGCGGCTAACCTGATTATCCGGGCACCGGCGACCCCAAGTCTAGGACTCCTCACGCCGGCGCGGAAGCAGGACGATTTCCCTCCGCATCAGGGGTTTTATGCGGCTCGCGATGGGGTTAAACACTACAGCACTAACTCGTGGCAGGAATAACACATGCTCAACAAGCCCGACATCAAACGTGCGATCCCCCAACGCCGCTACAAGTTCGGCGAGTTCACGCTGGTCGTGCTTGGCGACGTCGAGAGCGGCGACAGCTTGACCTATCATTATATTCTCGCCGTGGTGCGCGACGGTGACGCCGAGCCGGGCATCTATCTCACCGCCGAGGCCGGTGCGGCGGGAACCGTGCAACTGCGCCTCGTCATGCGGGACGGCAACGAGGTGATCGCGGAGGACCCCGGTCTTGGCGACATCGAGGTGTTCAGTGCGACCGGTATCGACATGCTGCGACAGATTCTCAATCTGGGCGACGAAGAGGCGTATCGGCTGTTGTAGCGGCTGCGATCGAGGCCGGGCCGTGACGAGAGCGCCATGACGGTCAAGGTTCACCTGAAACCGAGCGGCCATCAATTTCCCGCCGAACCGGGCGAAAGTCTGCTGGACGCCGCATTGCGTGCGGGTCTCGCCATTCGTTACAGCTGCAGCAGCGGTAGTTGCGGCGAGTGCCGTGCACGATTGATCTCGGGTCAGTTGGGTGAGCGCTTGCCGCAGGACTACCTGTTCAGTCAGCGCGAACGCGACGAGGGTCAGCTGTTGCTATGCCGGGCCACGGCGGCGACGGATCTGGTACTGGAGGCCGTCGAGGCGCGCGGCGTCGCGGACATTCCGGTGCAGCAGATCGCGACGCAGGTATGCAAACTGGCACGCCTGACCGACGAGGTCATGGAGTTGCAGGTACGCACGCCGCGCAGCAAGACGCTCTGGTTCCTTGCCGGGCAGCACGCACGCTTGACCATCGACGGTCTGGCGCCACGCAACAAGTCGATCGCCAGCTGTCCCTGTAACGGCATGGTCCTGCAGTTCCACGTCCGGCGTGTCCCTCGCGATCCGTTCTCCGAGCATGTGTTCGATCGGTTGAAGTTGCGCGACAGCATTACCGTCGAGGGGCCGTTCGGTGATTTCGTACTGGACGAAACCTCCGAACGGCCATTGCTGTTCATCGCCTTCGAGACCGGTTTTGCGCCGATCAAAAGTCTTATTGAACACGCGATCTCTTTGGAGATAAATCAGCCCATGCGGCTATATTGGATCGCGCGGGATGCGCAGGAGCATTATCTCGAGAACTATTGCCGGTCCTGGCACGACGCGTTGGACGACTTCAGTTTCAGATCGATCGCGGCCGAGTCGCAGGCCGGGGAGATGACGCCGTCGGAACAGGCGCTGGCGCAGGCGGCTGCGCAGATCACCGCCGAGAATCCGGACCTGAGCGGCTTCGACGTCTACCTCAACGGCCCCGATACACTGTTTACCGAGCTGTGCAGGAAACTGCTGAAGGCCGGTCTGCCATCCGACCGGTTGTTCATCGACCGCGTGCAGCGTTATTGAGCCGCGCTCTATAGCCCTTCGTACATCGCGCCGCTCCGATACGGTCTCTGGAGCGGGAACGCCCCATCCAGGCGGGAACCGAAGCCGCGTCCCGGGCCGCCTTCGTTCGGCAGCCGCGGGTTAGGGCGCTCGCTCGGCGTTTGGCCTGTGCTAGATCTCCGCGGCAAGTCCGGCGCTCTCGACGCGCATCCCCAACAACAGTACGAAGCCGCGCTGACGCCGGTCGCCGTCGCTGCTGTATTCGAACTGGTAGGTGCGCAACAGGGCGATGTGGCCGCGACCGTTGCGGCGCAGGCGCAGTCCGGCGAGCGCCACGGTGGCATCGAGCAACTGCAGATCCTGACGTCTGCACAGTTCTTTGGCCGCGGCGGCCGCGATCTCGCGTGCGCGCAGGCTTTGCTGCCAGAACCAGAGCAGGGCGGCAATGGCGAGAAGCAGTATCAGCGGCTGCATGGCCTCAGGCGTCGAGGTCGGGGATCAGGTCGCTTTCCAGGCGCTGGATCAGGTCCTTGATCAGAAGCTTGCGCTTCTTCAGGCGTTTGACCTGGAGCTGGTCGATATGCGGGTCGAGCGCCAACCGTTCAATGACGTCGTCGAGGTCGCGATGTTCCAGGCGCAACTGCTCGATGCGCTGGCGTACCGCCCTGGCCTCCGGTCGATTGAGCTCGGACATTGGTGCCTTCCACTGTCTGCGCGGACGCCCGCGCGATCCGGGCAGAATACCATATCCCGCTGCCGGTATTGATCGCGGTTGCACCCGCCTGGGATATACTGCGCGCAATTCCGGCGCGTCTCATCCTCGACCCGAGCAGACCTATGTCCAGCGTCAAATCCCTATTCTCCTATCGCCCGTACTGGGCCGCACGCTTCGGCATCGCGCCGGTGCTCCCCATGTCGCGCGCGGAGATGGACGAGCTGGGTTGGGATTCCTGTGACATCATTCTGGTGACCGGCGACGCCTACGTCGATCACCCGAGCTTCGGAATGGCCGTCATCGGGCGGGTGCTAGAGGCGCAGGGCTTCCGGGTCGGTATCATCGCGCAGCCCGACTGGACCAGCGCCGCAGACTTCCAGGCGCTGGGACGGCCGAACCTGTTTTTCGGCGTGACCGCCGGCAACATGGACTCGATGGTCAACCGTTACACGGCCGACCGGAAACTGCGTTCCGACGACGCCTATACCCCGGGCGGCGAAGGCGGGCGCCGGCCGGACCGCTCGGTGATCGTCTACGCGCAGCGTTGCCGCGAGGCCTGGCCAGACGTGCCATTGGTCATCGGTGGTATCGAGGCGAGCCTCCGGCGCATCGCGCATTACGACTATTGGTCGGACAAGGTGCGCCGCTCCGTGCTGCTGGACGCCAAGGCGGATCTGCTGGTCTACGGCAATGGCGAACGCCAGATCGTCGAAATCGCGCATCGGCTTGCGTCCGGTGCGGCGGTCGAAAGCCTGCGGGACATCCGCGGCACCGCGTTCATGCAGCGGGCCACGCCGGACGACTGGACAGAGGTCGATTCCACTCGGATCGATCAGCCGGGCCGGCTCGCGCCGCCCGTCGATCCCTATGCCAGCAGCTCCGCCCCGCACGCCGCAGAAACGGGTTCGTCGCCGGAGGCGCCGCTGCGGTTCCATCCCCGGCCGCATGTCGAACGCGCACGCAGCGTCATTCGTCTGCCCGCCTACGAGGCCGTGCGCAGCGATCCCGTCCTGTATGCGCATGCCTCGCGGGTATTGCACCTGGAAACCAACCCGGGCAATGCACGCGCCCTGGTGCAGCGCCATGGCGACCGGGACGTGTGGCTGAATCCGCCGCCGATTCCATTGACGACGGCCGAACTGGACCGGATCTTCGAATTGCCCTACACGCGCCGGCCGCATCCCGTCTATGCAGCGGCGCGTCTGCCGGCGTACGAGATGATCCGCTTTTCGGTAAATATCATGCGCGGCTGCTTCGGCGGTTGTACCTTTTGCTCCATCACGGAACACGAAGGGCGCATCATCCAGAGCCGGTCGGAAGACTCGATTGTGCGCGAGGTGGAAACCATTCGCGACAGCGTGCCGGGTTTTACGGGCATCATCTCCGACGTCGGCGGACCGACCGCCAACATGTATCGATTGGCCTGCAAGAGCCGTGAGATCGAGGCGGCCTGCCGCAAGCCGTCCTGCGTATTTCCCGGTATCTGTACGAACCTCGGCACCGATCACGCGCCGCTCGTCAGACTCTATCGGCGCGTACGCGAACTCCCGGGCATCAAAAAGGTGCTGGTCGCCTCGGGCTTGCGCTACGACCTGGCGGTCGAATCGCCGGAGTACGTGAAGGAACTGGTGGCGCATCATGTCGGCGGATATCTGAAGATCGCGCCGGAGCATACCGAGGGCGGCCCGCTTAGCAAGATGATGAAGCCGGGTATGGCCGCCTATGACCGGTTCAAGGAGTTGTTCGAGAAATTCTCCAGGGAGGCGGGTAAGGAACAGTACCTGATCCCGTATTTCATCGCGGCGCATCCGGGCACCACCGACGAAGACATGCTCAACCTGGCGCTCTGGCTGAAGCGGAATGGCTTCCGCGCCGATCAGGTGCAGACCTTCTTGCCATCGCCGATGGCCACGGCCTCTGCCATGTACCACTCCGGAAAAAACCCGCTCCGCAAGCTCAGTTACAACGGCGAGGAGGTCCCGATTCCGAAGGGCCTACGCGTGCGACGGCTGCACAAGGCCTTCCTGCGCTACCACGACGCGAACAATTGGCCGCTGCTGCGCGAGGCGTTGAAGGCGATGGGCCGCGAAGATCTCATCGGCAACGGCAAACGTCATTTGATCCCTAACTGGCAGCCGAAGGGCACCGGCGAATCCGCCGGTCGCGGTCGCGCTTGCAGCCGAGGCACGCGGCCCTTCCGTACCCAGCACACCGGACTGCCTGGCGATCCGTCGGGCGGACACGCCAAAAAGCCCACGCGCCGCGCCAAGCCGGCGCGACGGACGACGCCCTGAGTCGATAGTGCGGCGGTCGGTTGCCGGGAAGGGTTACTGAGTCACCTGGCCGGGGCGCTCGGCCAACAGCAGGTCCACCTCGCGCTCGGCTTCCAGCCAATCCTCGGTAGGATCGCCGGCACTGAAGCCGCGTCGCTCGGCGCGCAAATAAGCCGCCTCTGCGATCATCTCCCGACGCAGCTCCGCGGACAGTTCCCGGGGCGTCTTGCCGTTGCTGGGCTTGCGCACCGCCGTGGCGGCCTTGGTGGGATTTTTTGCAGGCGCCGGGCTGGTGGCCTTGGCAGCGGCGCTGGTCTTGCTGCGGCTGCGGGTCGTGGTCGTGCCTTTGGTGGGGTTGGCCATGATCGATTGCTTCTCCAACGGATGACACAGGGACGGCAACGCCACTTAGGTTGGGCCTTGCCTCCATGGAGTGTAGCTGAAGACCGATAGCCCGCAACCGGCGGACAGAAGCGCAGTCAGGTGGCGCGGTGCAAGCGGTCTCGCCCGCCGGATCACTGCATTGGACAAGGGCGTACGCGCGGTCCCTGCGCGTACGCCGCTGCGCGCTAGGCCGCCGATATCTTCTGCTCGGGCTCGGCGGGCGTCGCCTGGGGTTCCTTGGCAACGATCTCGCGTGCATAAACGCTGGTCGTCTCGAAAGGCCAGTTGCGGATGCCGCCTTCGAGCGAGACCACGTCCACATGGTTTTGGGTCAGGATCAGCGTTGCCACGGCGCTCCGCGCGCCGCCGTGGCAGTAAACGATGTATTTACGGTCCTTGCGAAGTTCCTGCATACGATCGCGCAGTTCGTAGAGCGGTATCAGGGTCGCCCCGGGAATATGGTGTTCGTCGTATTCCTCCGAATAGCGGACGTCGACCAGGTCGTAGCCGGTTTCCAGCATGGTCTTCGCGACATTCGGATGCACGGTCTTGATCAGCGGTGTGCTGATAAGCTCTTCGAACGCCGATTTGTCGAGCACCAGCAGGCTGCCGTCCGAGGTCATGCGCACGGTTTCGCTGCGGGTGCTTCCGGAAATGAGCGCCTCGGCGCCGAAGGCGTCGCCGTCTTTGAGGTCTGCGATCTTGTGGAGTTTGTCGTCGTAGATGCCGCGTTGATAGACCTCGGCGGTACCGCAGGTGATGACGTAATAGGCGTCCGCCTCTTCACCCATGCAGATGACTTCCTGTCCTTCGCACACGTCCAGACACTTCATGCGCTTGAACGCCAGCTCGACGGTTTCCAGCGGCAGGCGCCGGAACACCAGGGAGTTGCGCACCTGCTCCATCAGGCGATACATCTCGACGTTGGAGTCCTCCATCATGTGGACGACTTCGTCCCAGGAGATCAGCTTGTCCAACAGGTCGCGGTCCGCGTGACAGATGATGCTGTCCTGCTTGGCGACCAGCGTGCTGGTGCCGGGCGCGGGCGGCAGCAGCACCGGACGCTTGCGCGTGTCCGCCGGTCCGGCGATCGATTTGATGGCGCCGGAGTAAATCACCTCCAGCTGGCCCTCGACGACGAACAGATAGTCATGTCCCTGGCCGCCCGTGATCTGGAAGATTTCGCCCGCGCGCATCTCCACGAAACGGACGATGTTCACCACCTCCGAAAGCCGTTCCGGCGAGAGAAGAGTGAAAGGCTGATAATGGCGTGACAGACTGTCGAGCACGCGTTCAAGTTTCACGCTCATCATGGTGGCTTGTCTCCCTAGGACAGCAGTGGCCGATCTGTTTTGGTTAGAGAAAGTTGAGAGGAATCTTCAGGTAGCTGATATCGTTATTTTCTGCGGCCGGCAGTGCCCCCGCATTGATGTTCACCTGCAGGCTGGGAAACAGGAGCCGCGGTGCGGAAAGCGTCTTGTCGCGCGCGGTGATGTTGCGCACGAAGTCTTCTTCGGAGATCCCCGCGGGCAGGTCGATGTTGTGCTGTTTGGATTCGCCAATGGTGGTTTGCCAGCGGAGTGCCCGGCCTTGCGGGTAATCGTGGCCCACATAGACTTTGGTGGCATCCGGCAACGGATAAAGCCGCTGGATCACGGAGCGGTACAGATCGCTGGCGCTGCCTCGCGGAAAATCGCAGCGCGCGACGCCGACGTCCGGAATAAACAGGACGTCGCCGACGAACAGCATGTCGCCGATTTTGTAGGAATTGCAGGCCGGCGTATGGCCCGGCGTATGCAGCACTTCGATGCGCAGCGTACCGGCATCGAGAATGTCGCCGTCGTCGAGGAGGCGGTCGAACTGCCGCCCGTCGGTCGGGAAGTCCTTGGCGAGATTGAAGGCGTTTTTGAAGATTTCCTGAACCACGGAAATATTGCTTCCAATGGCAACCTTGGCCGCCAAGCGATCTCTGAGTCGATGCGCACCCGACAGGTGATCGGCATGGACATGGGTGTCCAGCACCCAGTGCACTTTAAGCGCGTTTTCGGCGACGAAGGCCGCGACCTTTTCGATCGACTCGGTAAAGGTGCGCCAGGGTGTGGTATCCAGATCCAGCACGGGGTCTATGACCACGGCGGCTTTGCTCTGCTCGTCGTACAGGACGTAGGTCAGGGTGCAGGTGCGCCCTTCATCGTAAAAGACCTGAACCTTCATGCAATTTCCTCTCAATGCAGCCAACGCGCGCACGGTCGCCAGGCTCCCTAAGACACCGAAGCGGGCGTTACAGGGTTGGTGTTTCGGGGCGGCCGACGCGATCGGGATTGATTATTGTCAGCTTCGACATGCAGGCTGTAACGGCCGTCGATGGGCGGACCTTAGTCCGGGATGGCTATACATTTCGAGGCCAAAACCTCGACAATAGCGGGCGTTTACCAGTCGTGTGCGAGGAGAGACGATGCGTTTGGGTACCCCGTTGGCGGCCACGGCCACCCGTGTGATGTTGCTGGGCAGCGGCGAACTCGGCAAAGAGGTCATCATTGCCCTGCAACGCCTCGGTGTGGAGGTGATCGCCGTCGACCGTTACCCGAACGCGCCGGGCCACCCCATTGCGCATCGCGCCTACGTCATCGACATGACGGACGCCGTGGCGTTGCGCGCTCTGATCGAACAGGAGCGGCCGCATCTGATCGTGCCCGAGATCGAGGCCATCGCGACCGATGCCCTGGCCGCGATCGAGGCAGACGGTCTTGCGGAAGTCATCCCGACGGCGCGCGCCGCACAACTCACACTCAACCGCGAGGGCATCCGCTGCCTTGCCGCCGAACAGCTCGGTCTGCCGACCTCGCGCTACGCCTTCGCCGACAGCCTCGAGGCGTTGCGCGCCGCCGCGGCGGCGGTCGGCTACCCCTGCATCGTCAAGCCGGTGATGTCGTCTTCGGGCAAGGGGCAGTCCACGCTGACCGGACCCGATGCGCTGGAGGCCGCCTG
>JBAYTM010000016.1:0-14536 GCA_041675685.1 Thiohalobacteraceae bacterium | reverse complement strand
TGTGATGCTCGGCCTCCATCCGCAATACGACTTGTCGCATGTGCTTCAAGGCGAACGCACCCTGGAAGAAATCATCGTCACCGGACCGGCCGGGTTGCACATCGTACCGGCCTCCAGCGGCGCCAAGGCGATGGCCGAACTGAGTCCGATGGAACACGCCGGCATGATCCGCGCCTTCAGCGAACTCAGTCTGCAGCTGGACGTGCTGGTGATCGATACCGCGGCTGGCATCGCCGACGGCGTGGTCAGTTTCACCCGTGCCGCGCAGGAGGTCATCGTCGTGGTGTGCGACGAACCTGCGTCGATCACCGACGCCTATGCGTTGATCAAGTTGCTCAGCCGCGAATACGGGATACAACGGTTTCGCGTGCTCGCCAATATGGCGCACAGCGCCCAGGAAGGACGCGAGCTGTTCGCCAAGATCTCGCGCGTGACCGAGCGTTACCTCGATGTGACGCTCGATTTCATCGGCGCCATTCCGTACGACGACTATCTGCGCAAGGCGGTGAAGCGTCAGAAGCCGGTGGTCGAGGCCTATCCGCGCTCGCGCGCCGCGATGGCGTTCCGCACCCTGGCGCAAAAGGCCGAAAAATGGCCGCTACCGACCGGCGCTGCCGGTCATCTGGAATTTTTTGTCGAACGCCTGATTCAATCCGGCACCGGTGAGTTGGAGGTTATGCCATGAAGGGAGCTGCTGTGTATGCCGCGAATAAAGACAAGGCGCAGGAAGAACTGGTCAATCGCCACGCGCCGCTGGTGAAGCGTATCGCCTATCACCTGATGAGCCGCTTGCCGCCGAGCGTGCAGGCGGACGACCTGATCCAGGCCGGCATGATCGGGCTGCTGGAGGCCTCGCGCAATTACGATCCCACCCAGGGCGCGAGCTTCGAGACCTACGCCGGTATCCGCATCCGCGGCGCCATGCTTGACGAGATCCGCCGTACCGACTGGACGCCGCGTTCTGTGCACCGCAAGGCGCGTCAGGTCGCCGAAGCCGTGCGCGTCATCGAGAACCAGAACGGCCGCGACGCGCGAGACGCGGAAGTCGCGGCGCTGATGGGCATCGGCCTCGACGAGTACCACAAGATTCTGCAGGACGCGACGGGCTGTCGGGTGTTCAGTTTCGAGGACCCCGCCGCACTGGGCGGCGCCGAGGACGACGACTACGGCGGCGCGGAGACCCCGAACGAGCCGCTCGAGAATCTCCAGAGCGCGGACTTCCAACGCTCCCTGGGCGAGGCCATCGCCGGCCTCCCCGAACGCGAGCGCCTGGTGATGGCGCTGTACTACGACGAAGAATTGAATCTGCGCGAGATCGGCGAGGTGCTGGGTGTCAGCGAATCGCGGGTTTGCCAGATCCACGGACAGGCCCTGATCCGGTTGCGCGCGCGTATGACGGAGTGGTTGGGTAACTGAAGATAGCCACCCGGGGGCCGCTATTGCATGGCAGGTTCCAGGGTCTAGGTACTAGGGCCGAGGCGAAGGCAAAAGGTTTTCCCTAGAACCTCGATCCTAGAACCTATCACCTGATCAGGAGGTTGAGTTGGACAAGAATATGAAGATTCTCATCGTGGACGATTTCTCCACGATGCGGCGGATTATCAAGAATCTCCTGCGCGACCTGGGCTTCAACAATACCCAGGAGGCGGACGATGGTAATAGCGCGTTGCCGATGCTGCAGTCGGGGAACTTCGATTTCCTGGTGACGGACTGGAACATGCCCGGCATGACCGGGATCGACCTGCTCAAGGCCGTGCGCGCCGACGCCAAACTTGCCAGTCTGCCGGTGCTCATGGTGACGGCCGAGGCCAAGAAAGATCAGATCATCGAGGCGGCGCAGGCCGGCGTGAACGGGTACATCGTCAAACCCTTCACCGCGGTGACCCTCAAAGAGAAGATCGACAAGATATTCGAACGCCTGCAAGCCGCAGCCGGATAAGGGAACCTCATGAGCCTACCTGAAGAAGTCCCGGGCAAAGAGTCTCTGGTGCAGGCGCGCCAGCTGGTGGCGGAATTGGAAGCGGGGAACGCCGATGCGGCCTCCACGCTCTTGGACGACCTCGCGCGGCAGCGCGATACCGGCCTGTTCCAGGAACTCGGAAAGCTCACCCGCGAACTGCATGACACCATCAACAGTTTTCATCTCGATTCGCGCATCTGCACCCTGACCGAGCACG
Source organism: Thiohalobacteraceae bacterium (assembly GCA_041675685.1). Classification (GTDB taxonomy): domain Bacteria; phylum Pseudomonadota; class Gammaproteobacteria; order Thiohalobacterales; family Thiohalobacteraceae; genus JAHJQQ01. The sequence goes on along the minus strand of JBAYTM010000016.1, from coordinate 12,359 downwards.
ATATTCCGGACGCCAAGGAACGCCTGAGCTACGTCATCACCATGACCGAGCAGGCGGCGCATCGCACCCTGACCGCGGTGGAAGAAAGCCTGCCGATCGCAGAGGAGCTGCAGACACGCGCAGCGGAGCTGCAGGACAAGTGGCAACGCTTTCGCCGCAAGGATATGGATGTCACCGAATTCCGCGCCCTGGTACCGGAGATCGACAGCTTCCTGGAATTGACCAGCGGCCACGCGGGAAAGCTCAACGCCAGCCTTTCCGACGTGCTCATGGCGCAGGACTTTCAGGACATCACCGGCCAGATCATCCGCCGCGTCATCAATTTGGTGAAGGACGTCGAAGACAACCTGGTCAGCCTGATCCGTATCTCCGGTCAACGCATGGCGCCGGCCGAGAAATCCACCAAAGAGGACCTGTCGCGCGGTATCGGTCCGCAGGTGCCCGGGCTGGACGGTGCCGACGTGGTCCAGGGGCAGGACGACGTCGACGATCTGCTTTCCAGCCTGGGGTTCTGAACGGAGTCTATCTAAATGAGTTTCGACCCCAACGACGACATCCTGCAGGACTTCCTGGTCGAGGCGGGCGAGTTGCTCGAGCAGCTCAATGAACAGCTCGTGCAGCTGGAGCAGAGCCCGCGGGACAGTCAGCTGCTGAACGCGGTGTTCCGCAGTTTCCATACCGTCAAAGGCGGCGCCAGCTTTCTCGGTCTCACCCACTTGGTCGCGGTCTGCCACCGCGCCGAAGACGTCTTCAACGTACTGCGCAACGACGAGCGGGTCATCGATGCCGGCCTGATGGACGTAGTGCTGCGGGTGGTCGACGTGGTGAACAACATGTTCACCGAGATCCATGCCGGGAAAGAACCCGGGCCGTCCGATCCTGCGCTGCTGGAGGAACTACAAGGCTACACGGCCTCGGGCAGCGCGACGCCTGCGGCCGCGGTGAGCGCGCCGGCGCCGGTGCTGCCGGCCGCCGCCAGCGAAGACGTCACCGACGCCGAATTCGAGGCCATGTTGGATGCGGCGCAGGGCAAGCTCCAGGAGGCCGGCAACCGGCCCTCCGGATCGCCGGCTGACCCGACGTCTTCCCTGACGTCCTCCCCGACGCCCGGCGCGGACGCCAAGCTCGGCGGCGACGAAATCAGCGATGACGAATTCGAGGCATTGCTCGATCAACTGCACGGTGCGGGGCCGCCAAAGGCGGCCGCAGCGACATCTCCGCCCGCTGCACCGAATGCGCCGGCAGCGCCCGCCGCGAACGGCGGCGACAGCATCACCGACGACGAATTCGAGGCCCTGCTCGATCAGTTGCAGGGCGCGGAAAAGGCTGCGGCGGCGGCCCCGGCTGCCAGTGTCGCGGTGGCGCCGCCGCAGGAGAAGCGGCCTGCCGCGCCAGCGCCGGCGCCCGCGAGCCCGTCGCCAGCGCCGGCCCCGGCGGCCGCGGCCGAAACCACGGTGCGGGTCGATACCAAACGCCTCGACGACATCATGAATCTGGTGGGCGAGCTGGTGCTGGTGCGCAACCGGCTGGCGACCCTGAAGGCAAGCATGGGCGATAGCGATGTCGCCAAGGCCGTGGCCAATCTGGACGTCGTCACCGGCGATCTGCAGATGGCGGTCATGAAGACCCGCATGCAGCCGATCAAGAAAGTATTCGGACGTTTCCCGCGCGTGGTGCGCGATCTGGCGCGCGCGCTGAACAAGGAAGTGAACCTGGAGATGCAGGGCGAGGAGACGGATCTGGACAAGAATCTGGTCGAGGCGCTGGCCGATCCTTTGGTCCACCTGGTGCGCAATGCGGTCGACCATGGCATCGAGAGTCCCGAGGAACGCGAGGTCGCCGGCAAATCGCGCGCCGGCACCGTGATCCTGGCGGCGGAGCAGGAGGGCGACCACATCCTGTTGTCGATCGAGGACGACGGCAAGGGCATGGACCCCGACCAGTTGCGTCGCAAGGCGGTGGAAAAGGGCCTCATGGACGAGGAGAGCGCCGCGCGCCTGGACGACAAGGACTGTTACAACCTGATCTTCCATGCCGGCTTTTCCACCAAGGCGGAGATTTCCGACATCTCCGGACGCGGCGTCGGCATGGACGTGGTCAAGACCCGCATCGCCCAGCTCAACGGCAGCATCGATATCGATTCGAAGCAGGGCAAGGGTTCACGGCTGTCGATCCGAGTGCCGTTGACGCTCGCGATCATGCCGACCCTGATGGTGGTGCTGGGCAGACAGCCTTTCGCGCTGCCGCTGGCGAGTGTCAGCGAGATCTTCGACCTCGACGAAGACCGCACCAATGTGATCGACGGCCAGCTTACCGTACGGGTACGCAACAAGGCCCTGCCGTTGTTCTATCTGCGCAAGTGGCTGGTGCGCGACCCGCGCAGCGCCGGCGAGGCCCATCCCGGCGGTCATGTGGTGATGGTGCAGGTCGGCAATCAGAAGGTCGGCTTTGTCGTCGATCAGTTGGTCGGTCAGGAGGAGGTGGTGATCAAACCGCTCGGCGCCATGTTGCACGGCATGCCTGGTTTCGCTGGCGCGACCATCACCGGCGACGGCCGCATCGCACTGATCCTCGACGTGCCTAGCCTGATGAAGAAATACGCACGGCGCATGTAATCGCGGTGCTTGCAGTGATTATCCGACCTGCGCCGCGGATGGGCGCAAAACCAGACATCGAAAGGGCAGAATGACGTGATCCGGGTATTGGTGGTCGACGACTCGGGGTTTTTCCGCCGTCGCATCGTGGAGATCTTGGACGCCGACGACCGGATACAGGTGGTCGGTACGGCCGCCAATGGCAGGGAAGCCATTCAAAAGGTCATGGAGCTCAAGCCGGATGTCGTCACCATGGACATAGAGATGCCGGTGATGGACGGCATCACCGCGGTGCGGCGCATCATGAAGCTGCAACCGACGCCGATCCTGATGTTCTCGTCGCTATCCTACGAGGGCGCGCAGGCCACGCTCGACGCGCTCGAGGCCGGCGCCCTCGATTTTCTGCCGAAACGATTCGACGAGTTTTCTCAAGATCGCGAGGAGGCCAAGCGCATACTGCGCGCCCGCGTGCGTCACATCGGGACGCGCGCACCGGCCCCGCGGCCGGCGTCAACCGCGAGTACCGCCGCACGCCCCGGTCCCGCCACCGCACCGCGCCGTCCCGGCGCCGCCGTACGGCGTGGCGACTACCGCCTGGTGGCGATCGGCAGTTCCACCGGTGGCCCGGTCGCCTTGCAGCAGGTGTTGACCCAGCTGCCGGCCGGCTATGCGGTGCCGATCCTGCTGGTGCAACACATGCCCGCCAGCTTCACACCGGCCTTCGCACAGCGGCTGGACCAGCAGTGTCAGGTCCGCGTCAAAGAGGCCGAAGACGGCGAGCTGCTGGAAAAGGGTACCGCCTATCTGGCGCCGGGCGGTCGCCAGCTGGGTCTGGTCGATCGCGGCGGCCAGGTCCGGCTGCGTGTCTACGATGGCGACGCCAGTCTGCATTACAAACCGAGCGTCGACATGGCGTTCAGTTCGGCCGCCGAGGTGTTCCCGGGCAAGGTGCTGTCGGTGGTGATGACCGGCATGGGCGCCGACGGTCGCGAAGGCGCGCGCACCCTCAAGAAAAGTGGTTCGACGGTCTGGGCGCAGGACGAGGCGAGCTGCGTCATCTACGGTATGCCGCAGGCAGTGGTCGACGCCGGCCTTGCGGACCAGGTGCTGTCGCTCACCGACATCGGGCGCGAGCTCGCGAAGGCGTTGTAGGTAACGGCATGGACATTCTTTCCATACTGGGCGTCATCGTTGCTTTGGGCGCGATCGTCGGCGGCAACATTCTGGAAGGCGGGCATACCGACTCGCTGATTCAGCTGACCGCGTTCGTGATCGTCGGCGGCGGTACCCTCGGCGCCGTCATGATCCAGGTGCCGATGCATACTTTCATGCGCGCAATGCAGATCGTCGGCTGGGTTTTCAAACCGCCGGCTCAATCACCGCACGAGGCAATCGAAAAGATCGTCAGCTGGAGCAATATCGCGCGCCGCGAAGGCTTGCTCGGGTTGGAAAACATCGCCGAACAGGAGCCCGACCTGTTTGCGCGCAAGGGCCTGCAGCTGCTGGTGGACGGAAGCGAACCGGAGGTCATCCGCGGCATCATGGAGGTCGACATGGACGGCCAGGAATACCGCGACGTGCAGGCCGCGAAGGTGTTCGAGGGCATGGGCGGCTATTCCCCGACCATCGGCATCATCGGCGCCGTCATGGGGCTGATCCACGTGATGAACAACCTCGCCGACCCCAGCATGTTGGGCGCCGGTATCGCGGTGGCCTTCGTCGCGACCATCTACGGCGTCGGCCTGGCGAATCTGTTCTTCCTGCCGATCGCGGCCAAACTCAAAGGTCACATCACGGTGCAGATGCGGATGCGGGAAATGATGCTGGAGGGCGTGGTGTCCATCGCCGAGGGCGAGAACCCGCGCAACATCGAAACCAAGCTGAACGGATATCTACATTGACTATGAGAGGCAAGAGACAGGAGGCAAGAGACAAATCGAACACTGCGCAGGGTTTGACTTGTCTCTTGCCCCTTGCATCTTGCGACTTCTTGGATGGCTAGAAAGCCCAAACATGAAGAACGCGAGAACCACGAGCGTTGGCTGGTGTCCTATGCCGACTTCATTACGCTGTTGTTTGCGTTCTTCGTGGTGATGTACTCGATTTCGTCCGTCAACGAAGGCAAATACCGGGTGCTTTCGGATTCCCTCACTGCCGCGTTCCGGAGTGCGCCGCATAGTGTGGCGCCGGTACAGGTCGGTGAGGGCAAGCCCGCCCATTCGCCGGGCGAGATTCCCTTGCCGGGTTCGCCGTCGTTGATTGCGCTGCCGGTGCCGGTCTTATCCTCGCCGGTCGCGCCACCGCCGCCGGACCACAGACAGCGCAACAAGGACCTCGCCGAGAAGCCGACCGACGCCAGGCCCACCCAGCCTGCGCCGCCCAGTCGCGCCGAGCGCGACATGGGCGAGATAGCCGACCGCATCATCGAGGCGATGAGCGGCCTGATCCGGGACGATCTTATCAACGTGCGGCGCGATGCGCGTTGGCTGGAGGTGGAGATCAACTCCAGCATCCTGTTCCCGAGCGGCAGCGCTAAGTTGGCCGACGCGGCCTTCCCGATGCTGCAGGAGCTGGCCAGGATCCTTTCGCCTTTCCCGAACCCCGTCCATGTCGAGGGCTTCACGGACAACGTGCCGATCCACAACCTGCAGTTCCTATCCAACTGGGAACTGTCGGCGGCGCGCGCCGCGAGCGTGGTGCACCTGTTCACCGACTATGGCGTCGAACCGGGTCGGATGGCGGCGATCGGCTATGGCGAATACAAACCGATCGGGGACAATACCCTGCCGGACGGCCGGGCGCAGAATCGTCGCGTCGTGCTGGTGGTGCTGTCCGGCGAAGATCCGCGCTGGATGGACGCGCTGCCGGAGCCGGACGACCGATCGACCGACCCCCTGGCGGAGCAGGTGCCGTGAAGATCTGGGCCGTGGCGAATCAGAAGGGCGGCGTCGGCAAGACCACGACCGCCGCTACCCTGGCCGGCCTGTTGGCGGGCGAGGGCCGGCGCGTGCTGCTGGTGGATCTGGACCCGCACGGCTCCTTGACCAGCTATTTCCGTTTCGACCCGGATAGCATCGACAGCTCGGTCTATACGCTGTTCAAAGACCGGGCGGACCGTCGGCCGCGCAACCAGTATCGCGATCTGCTGCGCGCCACGGACTACGAGAACTTGACACTGCTACCGGCCGCCACGGCGCTGGCCACGCTGGACCGACAGTTGGGCGCCCAGGACGGTATGGGCCTGGTGCTGAAGCAGACCCTGGCCGATCTCCAGCCCCACTACGATCACGTGTTCGTCGATTGTCCGCCGATGCTGGGTGTGCTGATGGTCAACGCACTGGCCGCCTGCGACCGACTGCTGATCCCCGTGCAATGCGAGTTCCTCGCCCTCAAGGGCCTCGAGCGCATGCTGCATACGCTCCAGATGATCAGTCGCGCGCGCGGCGGCGAGGTGCCGCGATTGATCGTTCCGACCATGTACGATCGCCGCACCCGCGCCGCGGGCGAGGCCCTGCAGGTCCTGATCGAACGGTACGGGGCGGAGGTCTGGTCCGAGGTCATCCCCGTGGACACCCAGTTCCGCGAGGCCAGTAAGCTGGGCCGGCCGCTGTCATTGTGGCAGCCGCGGGCGCGTGGTGCGCAGGCCTACGCCAGCCTGTTGGACCGACTGCTGGAGCGGGCGCCCGCGGGCAGCGAAGCACCGGAACTCTTGAAAGGGCAGGCGACGGCATGAGCGATCGACTGCCCCCGATCGAGACCGCGACCGAGCAGCGCGGAATGTTGGATCAGCAACTGGCGCTGGGCGTCTATCTGCAGGCATTGCTGCGCCCGCCAGAGCCGGTCGTCACGCAGGCGGCCCCGACGATGGACCTGCTCGCGCCGCCCGTAAATCTCGATACGACTGTTAACAAAGTTTCTCAAGCTGCTGTAAAAGAAGAACAAGAATGTGCCGTATCTCCGGCGGCAGAGGGTGGCCGGCCGGACTGGGTCACGCCCCAGTTTCAGTGTCTGTTATTCGAGGTCGCCGGGCTGACGCTCGCGGTGCCGCTCGCCAGACTGGGCGGCGTGTTGCCCTGGGACGGCGCGGCAGTGAACGAGATGCCGAACCACCAGCCCTGGTTCCTCGGCCTGCGCACGCACCAGGGACGTAAGGTAAAGCTGATCGACGTCGCTAGATTGGTGTTGCCGGCGGACCGCCACGCGGATCTCGCACCGGCCGACAGCGGACGGCTCGGCAAGGTCGTCTTACTCGACGACGCCGAGTGGGGGTTGGCCTGCGATGCGGTCTCCGAAGTGATCAGCCTTTCGGATACCGACGTGAAATGGCGCACCACGCCCGGAACGCGCCCCTGGTTGGCCGGCACCGTGATCAAACAGATGTGTGCGCTGATCGATACGCAGGCCTTCGCCGACATGCTCAACAGCCGTCCGGGGACGGCCTGAGGCAGATCGCTGGCACAGAACATGCTTTTCACCAAACCAAGGCCGGACGGCGTCCGTATTTTGACCCGTTCACACGCCGGTCCATCGGGCCGGCTCACCGAGCTTCGAGGCGCGCCATGAATCAAGCGGCACAAGTGAGCAACGATTCCGTCCTGCAGTGCGTCACCTTCCGTCTGGAAGACGAGACCTACGGCATCAATGTGATGCAGGTACAGGAAGTCCTGCGGGTTACCGAGATCGCGCCGGTTCCGGGCGCCCCGGATTACGTACTCGGCATCATCAACCTGCGCGGCAATGTGGTCACCGTGGTCGATACCCGCTCGCGACTGGGGCTGGGCGCCAAGGAGATGGACGAATCGACGCGCATCGTGATCATCGAGGCGGATCGGCTGGTGGTCGGCATTCTGGTCGACGCCGTGGCCGAGGTGGTCGATCTGCGCGCGTCCGAGATCGAATCGGCGCCGAGCGTCGGTAACGACGAAAGCTCCAAGTACATACAGGGCGTCGCCAGCCGTGAAGGCGAGTTGCTGATCCTCGTGGATCTCAACAAATTGCTGAATGATGAGGAATGGGCGGAGCTCGGCTCCTTGTAGCCCCCATGCCATGGTCGGTCCCTGGGAGATTCGCTTACCGCCACCCATAGCGCCGGTGCGCCCGGGCGACGCGATTCGCGACCAGAAGGAATCGTCCAAGCGTCCACCCAGGCAGCCCGAACCCGAGTCCGAGCCGCCTGCGCCGGACGACGACCCCCATCAGATCGACGACTACGCATGAAGCCGCTATCACGCGGCCTGAAAGGTGCAAACGGATGACCGATCCCATAATCGTCCTACTCAGTGCGCTGGCGATCGTGCTGACGCTGGGCCAGATCTACCAACTGCTGGCGGTGCGCCGTCTGCGCCGCCTGCTGAATGCCAGCGAAGGTCAGAGCACGCGCCAGCATGACGACTTCGCGGCGCTCTGCAAGGCCTCGGTTGGGGCCGGCGACCATCTGGTGCGCCTCGAGCAGCAGGTGCGCCGGCTCACCGAGCGTCAGGAGCAGATCGAGATGCGCAGCGCCGGCGACCGGCCATACACCCAGGCCATTCAGATGGTTCAACGCGGTGCGGATATTTCCGAGCTCATCGACCAGTGCGGCCTGACGCGCGGCGAGGCCGAACTGATCGCCATGCTGCACGGCGTGGCGAAGGCAAGCTGACCGGCAACCGCTGACGGCTGCCTTTCGGTTTCGAGAGGTCCGTACCCGAGGCGACGCCGTCCGTGCGTCGCTGTCTCCGTTACCCCGCCGGCTTGGCGAGCAGTTGGGCAAGGTGTCGGCCGGTCAGGCCGTAGCCGCTGAGTGGTCGGTCAACTGAGGGGCGAGCCCCGGCTAAAGCGATGTAAACCTTGTTTTTCAGTTAATTATAACTCGTTTATAACGTTGTTTCGCACGACCAGCTTCGGTCGCCCGCCTCGTGGACCGTGCCGGCTCCTACCGTCCCGGGCCGAGCGCCGGGTGCTCCCGGCACGGCCCCGAAGCCGGCTAATCGACACCGGCGGGCCGCTTGCCCGAGAGCTCATACGCGAACGCGATCACCTCGGCGATCGCGATGTACAGGGCCGGTGGGATCTCCTCGTTCAACTCCAGCTGTGCGAGCGTCTGCGCGAGCAGCGGATTGTCCTGCATCGGGATGCCGTGCTCCATGGCGAGCGCCACGATGTTTTCGGCCACGGCCCCGGCCCCCTTGGCGGTGACGCGCGGCGCGTGTTCGCCGTCGTATTTCAGCGCGACGGCGATCTCGCGGCGTGGCGGCCTGTCGGGTGGCCGGCTCATGCGCGCTCGTCCAGGATGCGGCTCTGGGCAGGAGCGGCCGCAGCGGCGATCCGTCCCTGGTGGCAGGTCAACTCCGCGACCCGCAGCCCGGCCTGTTGCAGTCGCGCCTGCAGTCCCGACAACCGTTCGTTGATGCGCGGCAGGACGCCTTGCATGGGACTGAAGAACTGGGCCGAGACCCGGTCTCCCCGCAAACTGATACGCGACTGCATCGGACCCAGTCCTGGCAGATCGAAGGCCAGCATCACCGTCCAGGCGTCTCCCTCTTCCGCCGCGGGATCGTCCTGCTGTCCATCGTTGCGCCCGTCGCGGGCGATGCGCAGACCCCAGACGTCGGTCTCGTCAGCGCGCCGCACCGGCAGCTCGATCAACCATTCCGGCGCCAGACGTTCCTGCGGGAGAGAGGACAATTGATTGAGCTGCACACGCGCCAGCGCGCCCTCGACGTGGCGCCGCAGCTCGCTGGGCGTCAGGGCCTCACTCGCGACCCGCGCCAGCTGCAGCGCGGCGGTGCTCGGCGCCTGCGGTGGCTGGCCCCGCATCAACGGCGCCGAGGCATCGGTAGGTAAACCCGCCGGAGCAAGCGGCGTGAGGGCAGGGCGGGGTGCGGCACCAGGCGGCGGGGCAGCCGTCGACATGGTGTGCGCGGTCCGCTGGGCAGGCGCGGAACTTGCAGCATGCTCGCGTACGACTTGGACCAGGCGCAGCAGATTGGCCTTGAAGTCGCGCGCCAGTTCGCCGGGCTGTCCGGACGGGCCCGGTCGCGCCAGTTTCGATTCCAGCAGCAGGCCGCTGTCGCGCAACGCCTGCCGCAGTCCTTCAGGCTGCCGAATTGCGGCCGCCGTGGGCAGCTGAGCCAGGAGATCGCGTGCGACGCGTGCGACATCCGCGCCGAGGGGCGGCGCGCCGGTTCCACCGGTGAGCCGGCTCAAGGCCGCCAGCAACGGAGGGAGCGGCTGCTGACGCGGCAGTACCGTACGCAGCGCCTCGCGTACCGGGTCGTGACGCAGTAGTCCGAGGAGCTTGAGCACCGGTTGCTCCTTGAGGCTCGCGACCTCCAGACGCAACGCCTGGCCGGGTGAAAGCGCGAGCGAGCCGGTCTGGGCCGTAACGGCAAGGTTGCCGATCCGCAACTCCGCGCGGCCGGTGTGCGGCGTGGCGACCACGGTCGCGGCAAGTATCTGGCCGACGCGCCAAGGCGCCGGGGTTTCGGCAGGGCGCGCCGCGATGGCGGCAAGCGGCGGTAGGGCGGGTCCGGTGGGTGGCGTCGTCATAGGGATACGGCGAGTGCTGCGTTGCGGGCGGATGCGTCGGCCCGGAGAGAGCTTTGTACCGCAATTAGGCGATCGCGCAAACTGCGGGACGGCGGAGTGAAGAATACAGACTTATGGCGTCGATCCAAGAACATCTCTGGTACACCCGCCGCCACGGGCGCGTGCGCGGGCCCTTCCCGCAACAGCAGATCACTCATTACATCCTGTTGGGGCGGATTCGCGCCGACGATGAACTGAGCACCGATCAGGAAAACTGGGCCTCGGCGCAGAGCTTGCCCCACCTTATCCCCGAGGAGATGAAAAACGTCGCGAGCGAAGAGGACCGACACCGTTTGTACCTGGCGCGGCTGCGCGCGGACGAACGGCGTGGCGGCGACCGCCGCTGTGAGCGGATGGAGAACGACGAAGCCTGTCGGCGCGCGGGCGATCGCCGCCGGGAAGAGGACAGCGCGGTCGTGCGCCGCCGCGAGGCGCGTCGCGTGCTGCTCGAGGAGGCACGCAGCCAGCAGCGGCAGCCCTGCGGAGAAATGTGCCGGCGCCTGCTGATCGCGGTCGTCGCCGTCGGGCTGCTGTTCGTCCTGTTCACGCCGGAGACACCGGTGTCCCATATCGATTGTGACGCCGCCCCCGCGCCGCAGGTGGACTGGAGCAACTGCCGCTTGCCCGGGTTGGTCGCTGAACACGCCGATCTGCGCGGCGCGCAGGCACGCAACATGGACCTTACCGGGGCGCGCCTGCTCGGCGCCGCCCTGAACGGCGCGGACCTCGCATACAGCCAACTGAATCTCGCCGATCTGCGGCGCGTGGACTTCACCGCCGCGCGCCTGACCGGCGCCGGGTTGCGCGCCGCCGACTTGCGCGGCGCCCGGCTCACCGGCGCGGACCTTTCCTATGCGGACCTGCGCGACGCACGCGTCGACGGTGCCGAGCTTACCGGTGCCCGGCTCGACAACAGTCTCTGGTTCGACGGGCGCACCTGTCAGGCAGGATCGGTGGGCGCGTGCCAGTGACTGCGGCGTCGCGTCCGGCGGCGGAGGGTCAGAAGGATTCGGTTGTATAGCGCCAGACGCGGATGTCCGACGACCAATCGCTCGCCGCCAGTCCGGCCTTGATCTTCAGGTGCGCGAGAAACGCCTCGGGCTGCGGCAAGGATTCCCATACCGAAGGCAGGAAGGTCCCGCGCTGGCCGCCCAGTTCGAGGATCAGGCCGTCCAATCCGGGTCGGAGCTGCGCCAGCAGGTCGTCCTGGTCGACGCACCGTAGCGGCTCGGGGCGGCCCAGCACCGAGATATGCAGATCCAGCGCCGCGATTTCGTCCGACTGCACCGGCATGAAGCGCGGATCGCGGAAGGCCGCTGCAAAGGCGTTGTACGCGACGTCCGCGACCAGCGGACGGCGCGCCTCCAGGGTGCCGATGCAGCCGCGCAGTTCGCCGCCTTTGTACAGGGTGACGAAGGTCGCCCGTGATGCCTGCAGGGCCTGGGCATAGTCTGCCGCGACCAATTCCAATCCGCGCCGTTGCGTCAGACCCTCTGCGATCGATGTGGCCGCGATTTCGCGTAGCGTCAGGCGGCTGTCTGCATCGAGGAATGGTTCAGTGGATGGCATAGGCTCCGTAGCCCACGACTTTGTCGCGTGGCCCGGCGGTATCGCCGGAATTGCGCAGGTCGAGCAGCTCGGCCTGCAGCCCGCGTGCGCGGGCCGCCAGCAACAGGCCGCCGACGGGTGTGCGACCGCAAGCATGTTGGAACTCGAGGCGCTCCGGTTGCAGCGCCTCGATCGCCTGCGAGGTGAAGCGGTCCAGGCGTTGCGCGCTGGCGTAGTCCTGGTAATGGCTCAGATCGGAACTGATCAATATCAGCGTCTCGTCGCCGCCCCACACCGCGTCCAACACTTCGGCCACCTCCGCATAACTCGCGTCGCCGACCACCAAGGGCACCAGGGTGAAGTCGCCCAGCAACTCCTGAAGAAACGGCAATTGCACCTCCAGACTGTGTTCCGCCGCGTGCGCGTCGTCGAGCACCTGCACCTGCGGCAACTCCAGTAATTGCGTGTTGGTCGCCGTATCGATGCGGACCGTGCCGAGCGGGGTACGGAAGGCCGTTGCGCTGCTGGTGGCCAGGCCGCGAAACGCGATGCGGTGCGCCGGACCCAACAGCACCACACGCCGGATGCGCGCACTGATCGGTCGCAGCCGTGCGTAGGCGGTCGCGGCAATGGGGCCGGAATAGACAT
>JBAYTM010000015.1:0-14578 GCA_041675685.1 Thiohalobacteraceae bacterium | reverse complement strand
TTGCCGTTGCGCATCATCGCGGCGGAGTAGGCCTCGATCTCCGGGCGCTGATGGGTCCAGCCGTTGCGGCCTTGCTCCAGCGCACCGGCGGTGAACATGGTGACCAGCGACGGCGTCTTGCGGCGCAGCTCCGCCATGGCCTGACTTACGGTCTGCACGATCGGCCAGCCGTTGATGGCGAAGCTCTCGTACGACAGCCAGGCGGAGCGGCCGCCGAACAATGCAATGGCGGCGGCCAGGCCCGCGCAGGCGTCCTCGTTGAGCGGTTCGTACACTTGGCCGTTGGGCGACTGGTTGTACAGCGGATCGCTGGTCGGGTGACGGATCTTCAGCGCGTCGTTGATGTTCTTCATCGCCGAGGCCTCGTTGCCGTCGGCGTTGGTGACCAGAAAGGCGGGATCGCGCTGTCCCACGGCCGCGATCAGGGCGCCGAAGGCGGTCGCGGGCACCTGGTTCTCGCCCAGGGCAAAATCCTTCAATGGTAGTGCACCGAGTTCCGGCAGGGCGCGTTCGCGCTCGGTGGCCACGGTCCGAGCGGCCGCTCCGCCCCCGGCGCGCGACAGATTCGTGCGCACGAGGGTCCAGGCATCCGCGTGCAGTGCGCGACGCTTGAGGCCGTTCATGATCGGCTCGGCCTTCAGGGTGTCGGCCGGATACAGGTTGTGCGCCTTGGCGCCGAGGGCGTGCACACCGGCACCCTTGAGCTGCTTGACGATGAACGCGGTCAGCTTTCCGCCCAACGCCTGCTTCGCTGCACGATCGACGCCCTCGAGCACAGCGGCTTGGAAGGCGAGGCGCTGCGAGTGCGAGAAGCGCGTACTGTCGACGTAGGCGCCGTCCTGGTTGCCGTCGTCGAAGTCCTTCGCGTCGATCAGGATCACGTCCTCGAAGCCATGCGCCTTCCAGTAGGCGGTCATTGCCGCATTGGACATCAACGACACCATGGAATGGTGTTCCTGGCTGTAGCCGTTCCACACCAGCACCGGCAGGAAGTTGGTCACCTGCGGGAAGGCGGTCGCGAAGTGCATGAATGCAGACAGGATGTAAGGTTCGCCGAGACCGCCGTCGCCGATGGTCACGGGGAACAGCGTGCCGGGATTCAGCAGCGCGCCGGCCATGGCGAAATGCTGGCCCTGGCCCAGGGGACCCGCGGGTGCCAGCAGCCCGGGGATGGCGCCCGACAGATGTCCGAGCAATCCATGGCGTTCGCGGAAACGCGCGCGCAGTTCGGCCACGGTCCTGATGCCCATGGCCTCGAGCGAGCCGTCGAGGAACATCGCGCTGTAAAAGCCCGGCGCGTGATGGCCCACCTCGGTGACGATGTGTTTGTGACCCAGCATCATCAGCGCGGCGTGCGCCTCGACGGACGAGGCATAGCCGCCGGGATGGCCCGATGCCTTGCTGCCGCAGATCTGCAGGGTGAGATAACGCAGCGCGTCGGCGGCCAGCAGGGTCTGGAATACGGCGTTCGGGTCGCCGGGATCGGCGATGGCGCGCTGGTCCGCGCCGATGGCCGGTTCACGGGCGAACCGCTCGGTTTCCGGCCAGGGATTGGCGAAGTACTGGATGCCGTCGTGGAAATCGGCGCCGGGCAGGGCGAGTTCAGGGGCGGTGCTCATGGTGGGTTCCTCGATGCAGCGGGTTGCAAGCACCATAGATCCGGCCGTACTATTGCGCAATCCGCAATCGATTTCACGATACGAAATATGACCCAGGCCAACCCCAGTTCAATTCAGGTCGTCGACCGCCTCACCGCCCTATTGGAGGCGCTGGCCCGCAACCGGGGCGCGGTCGGCCTGAAACTGCTTGCCGCGGATACCGGCCTGCACCCATCGACTGCGTTCCGCATCCTCGCGTCAGCCGTCGAGAACGGCCTGGTCGCGCGCGAGGGGAGTAACTATCGGCTCGGTCTTCGGCTGTTGCAGCTCGGCAGCCGGGTCGCCTCGCATCAGGACCTGCGGCGCGAGGCGCGGCCGGTGATGGAGGCCCTGCGCGACGCGATCGGCGAGACGGTGAACCTGACCGTGCGCGAGGGCGACGAGGTCATCTATCTCGATCGCGCCTTGCCCGAACGCATGATGCGCGTCGAACAGCGCGTCGGCAGCCGTGCGCCGCTGCATGTGACGGCGGTTGGCAAGTTGATGTTGGGCGAGGGCGACGAGACCGCGTGCCGGGAATACGCACGGCGCACCGGCCTGCCCGGGTATACCCGCTACAGCTTTACCGACGAGGAACAACTCGTGCAGCACGTCTCCGGCTGCGTCCGCGCCGGGTTCGCCTACGACGACGAGGAAGCCGAAACCGGCGTGGGATGCATTGGCGTACTGGTGCACGACGAGCGCGGAGAGATCCTCGCCGGCCTGTCGATTTCGGCGCCCATCGAGCGTCGCCGCGACGACTGGGTCGCCCCGCTCAAGGAGGCCGCGAAGCAATTGTCTGCGCGGCTCGGCTGAAGCGGTGCGCGCAGTCACCTAGACTTGTCCACGGGCGCCGTCGCGCCATACCGCGGAACATACCTGTGCGGCCCAACCAGGGTCAGGCCCCGCTTGCCGGGCTCCGGCCGAGTCACGAAAGGTCAAAGAGATGGAACCCAGTTTCTGGCACGCGCGTTGGGAAGCCAACGAGATCGGTTTTCACCAGGACGAGATCAATGCGCATCTTCAGCGCTATTGGTCGCGATTCGAATTGCCTCCCGGCGGAACGGTATTCGTCCCGTTGTGCGGCAAGACGCGCGACATGCTGTGGCTTGCGAGCCAGGGCTTGCGGGTGGTCGGGGTGGAAATCAGTCCGATCGCTACAGCGGCATTCTTCAACGAGAACGGGTTGAGCGCCGAAGTGGCGCGCGAGGGCCGTTTTGTCCGCCATACGGCGGCGGAGGTGCGGCTGCTGGAAGGCGACTACTTCGATCTCGCGCCCGCCGATCTGGGTCCGATCGACGCGGTCTACGATCGCGCCTCGCTGATCGCCTTGCCGCCCGATCTGCGGCGCCGCTATGTCGATCAGATGGCGCGTCTTACCGCGCCCGGCGTACCGCTGTTGCTGATCACGCTCGCCTACCCGCAGCAGGAAATGCAGGGTCCGCCATTCGCGGTGACGGCGACCGAGGTCGAGGAACTCTGGTCGCCCGGTTTCCGCATCGAGCCGCTGGACGACCGCGACATTCTCGAGGAGAACCCACGTTTCCGTGCGCGTGGACTGACCCTTCTGCAGGAACAACTGTACCGCCTGACCAGGCGCTGACAGCGCCAGCCCTCCGCGCCAGGGTCTCTGGCGCGCCTTTTGCAACGTAAGTCCTTGAACCCGCTGGGTGCGGCATCGGAACGGGCCGGGCACGGACCTCCGGGCAGGCCCGATAGAGAACATAACAGTTTGAATTAAAAAGAATTCGAGGATGCAAGATGAATGCTTGCGGCGCAGGATCGGTGAATTGCCGGGCGCGCGGCCTTTTGAGCCTCTGCGCCGGAATTCTGTTACTGGGCGGCGCAATCCTGCCGGCTTCCGGGTTGGCCGCCACGTCCGGTATCGACGCCGTACTGATCGTCGACAGCTCCGGAAGCATGAAGGAGACCGATCCGCGACGGTTGCGGGTCCCGGCCGCCAAGATGTTTCTCTCCTTGCTCGGTGAGCAGGACCGCGTCGGGCTGATCAGCTTCAGCGACAACGGTTATCCGGTATTGCATCTCACCGCGGCCGGCAAACGGCAGCAGGACAAGTTGTTCGCCGCGGCCGACAAGGTTTCTGCGAAAGGCGCCTATACCAATCTCCACGCGGCCTTGATCCGTGGCCAGGACATGCTGCGCGACGAAGCGGACCCGCAGCGCCGGCGCATGCTGATCCTGATGTCGGACGGCAAGATGGATACCGGCGATTTCGCGCAGGATCAGATCCTGGCGGACAAGATCCGCAACGAGACGCTCGCCGAACTCGCGAAGGACGGCGTCGAGGTCTACACCATCGCCTTCACCGAGGCGTCCGACATGGCGCTGATGCGCGAAATGTCGCAGCGCACGGCGGCCTTGTCGCGACTGGCCTCCAATGATCGCGAGCTGCACGAGGTCTTCAGTCAGATTTTCGAAAGCGCCAAGCAGCCTGACATGCTGCCGATCGAAGGCGGCGAATTCATGGTCGACACCGCGGTGGAGGAGATCACCGTGGTCGCGTCCAAGGCGGCCGCCGATGTGGATGTCGGCCTGGTCACGCCGGACGGCCGTAGCCTCGGCGCGCGCAATGCCGGCGCCGCGGTGCGCTGGTTCAAGTCCGAACAGTTCGACATGATCACCGTCGACAAGCCCCAGGCCGGCGCCTGGCGTTTGGTATCGAGCGACAATCGCGGCGATCGCGTCTACGTGGTGACCAATCTGAGCCTGGAGGCCCAGCTCGGCGAGGCCGCGGCCTTCGTCGGCGCCGAGCAGCAGGCTGAGGCCTGGTTGCACGAAAACGGACAGGTGATCGACAAACCGGAAATCGTACAGAACACGGTCTTCAGCCTGGAAATCGTTCAGCCGGAGGGTGAAACCCTCGAATTGTCGATGGCCGACGCCGGCGCCGACAGCGATCGCGCGGCCGGCGACGGCGTGTTCAGTGCCGCGCCTGCCTTCACCGTACCCGGACAGCACCGGATTCGCGTGCTGGCAAAAAATCCCAACTTTGAGCGCACCAAGACGCTGATGATCGATGCGGTCACCGCCGATGCGATCGAGACGGTGATTTCGGAGCCGCTACCGACGCCAGAACCGGTGACCGAAGCGCCGCCGATAGAGATCCCTCCGATCATCGAGGAGACGATTCGTGAAGAGGCGCCGCCGGAACCGGGCGTCAACATCGGCTTGCTGGTGGCACTGTTCGTGTTGGCCAATCTGATCGTGGCGGCGGGCATCGGCGGGATTCTGTTCTGGCGAAAACGCAAGGTTGCCAGGGTTGCCGCGGCCGCGGATGTCGACGAGGACGACGCGAAGTAATCGCGATGGCGATGGTCTCTCTCAGCGTCTATGGACTGCTGGCCGTCGCAGAGATGGTGCTTCTCGCATTGATTCTTGCCGGTGTCGGGCTGTACAAATGGCGGAATGCGCAACGCAGTATCACCGACTTGCGCCAGGCATTGCGTGACGCCGCCGCACGCACGGATCGTCCCGCCGGAGAACCCGCGGCTCCGGACGCCGGCGGTACGCAAGCGACCTATGCCGATTGTCTGCGCAAACAGTTAAAGCACTCCGGCAGGTTGCTGGGCGAAAATACGGAACAGGAATCCTCTACCGGGGAGCGGGCGCCGGAACCGGCGAACGATTCCTCCGAGCTGGTCCGTCGAATGCTTGCCGCGCGGGCGCAGTTCCTGCGGTTGGAGCTCGAGGTCGAGGAGGCCAGCGACCCCGACCCGGAGTCGGGACGCCGCGCGCTGGTCGCCGGCATGCAAGCGCTGCTCGCCGAGCTGAACGGGCCGTCCGTCGACGAGGCGCAGCCGGGCACGGCGGATGCAAATGACGCGGCTGTGCCGCGCATGCGTAGCGAAGAAACCAAGCTGCGCGAACAGATCGGGCATCTGCGCTCGGTGATCGACAACCAGCACGGTGTCATGCAGGAGCTGCGTCATCTGCTGGAAGAGCATGGCGGCAATTCTGAAGGCTTGCAGGAGGCGTTGCATAAACTGAGCGACGTCGAGACCCAGGCGATCGAGCTACGGCGCTGTCTCGGCGCGATGGGCGAAGAGAACGCGCGCCTGCGCCAGGCCAACAGTCTCATGCGGGGCACCCACGGCAACCCGGATGCAGAGATGCTGCGCGATCTGGTCGACAGTCAACAACGTACCATCAGCAAGCTGCAGGATATGTTGCACAGCATCACGCCGGATTCGGACAAGGCCAGAGAGCTGGCCGACGCGATCAACAGGATTCAACGTTCCAACACGGAGCTCAATTCCTGCGTCATGGTGTTGGAAGACGAGAACAATATGCTGCGCGGCGAACTGGAGACCCTGCAAGGGCGCCTTGCGGATATCGAGTCCCGTGGCGCGGCGGATACGGAGGCTGGGACGGCGGCTACGCCACGATCCGTCCCGGAACCCATACCGCAAAACGATAACCTTCGCGCTGCTGCTGTGGTCGAACGCGCGGCAGACCGGGAACCACCGGCGCCGACGGAATTCGCGGGCGATACGGAGGATCTGCTGGCAAGCCTGTTCGGCGACGACGACACGACAAGCCAGGGAAAAAAGGACGCGTCGACCTGATCCGCTGGCGGTTGCGCGCCTGCACGCCGATGCGTTCGCGCTACATTGGGCAACCGGGCTGGGTCACAGGCGACACGCAGCAACCGCGCAACTCATTCGCATGCCGCACCCGGCCGGATCGGACGCAACTCCTCGAAATCCCGCAACAGGCATGCGTTCTTCGCACCATGCGCGAGCGCGTCGTTCTGGAACATCACATAACTGTCCAGCCGTTTGCGGCGCCAGCCGGCGACGCGCGTCGCCCAGGTGCGCAAGCCGACCGAGGTGTAGCGTCCACCGGGCTTCGGTCCATACATCCGCACGTAGACAAAATCGCTGGTCGTGATGGCCATGTGCTCCAGCGGCATCCGATCATTCAGGCAGAGCGCCACACCGTGGGCGCGCAGCAGGCCGAAGATCTCGGGCCGCAGCCAGTCGCTATCCTGAAATTCGAACGCGTAACGCAAGCCGTCCGGCAGGTCTTCGAGAAACCGTGACAAGCGCTCGGCGTTGCAATGCCAGCGCGGTGGGAGGCTGAACAGTACCGGACCCAACTGGCCTTCGAGCCGTTGCAGCTGTTGCAGCATTCCGGTCACGAGCGGTGCGCAGTTGCGCAGCTTGTGCACATGGGTGATCAAGCGGGGCGCCTGGACGGTGAAGGCGAAGCCCGTTGGAACGGCGCTGCGCCATGTCGCGCTCAGGTTGCTATCGAGTTTGGCGAGGCGGCCGGCATCCAGCTCCACGCCATTCAGTCGGCGTCCATAGTGGTCGAGCCAGGCATGCGTGGGCAACTGTCGCGGATAGAAACGTTCGCGCCAATGCGGGTGGCGCCAGCCGGCCGTGCCGACGAAGGATGCGGGTTCGGTCATGCGCTACGGCGACCCCTTGGTCAGTGTTCCGATTGCCGCCGGCTACGCGGATGTCGTGCCGATCGGTGCGGCGCCTCAGAAGTAATGGCCGGCCCCTATTATGCGTCGTCGCCAATAGGGATTGTCCAACGATTCCACGCTTACCCGTTTGCCCGTGCTCGGGGCGTGGATAAAACGTCCTTCGCCGACATAAATGCCGACGTGAGAGGCTCGCTGTCCGTTGATGTTGAAAAACAGCAGATCGCCGGGTCGAACGTCGCTGCGCGCGATCGGGCGCGCGGTGCTGAATTGTGCCGCCGACGTGCGCGGCAAGGCGATGCCGGCGCGCCCGTAGGCGTAGCGGGTCAGGCCGCTGCAGTCGAAGCCGCGCGGGCCGTCTCCGCCAATGCGATACGGCCTGCCGATCATTTGCTGCGCGGTTTCCACGACCGTCATGCGTACCGCATCGGCGGGTTCGCCCGCGGCAAATCCCGCACCCCCGGGCGGCCGGCTGGCGCAGCCGCCCAACGTCAGCACCAGAAGCAGCGCCAAAGACGTCGCCCAGACGGTCGGCATGCGCGCGCTGCCGGCGCAGAGCCGCCGATATCCGCGTCGTTCTGTCGGCTGGTCGCTCACAATGGCTGACAGCGGGGCGCGGCTCGCGTAACCTTATGCGCGGTTCGAACTAGCCCGTTTCCCATGTGTCCGGACGCGTGTCCGGATTCTTTTGTCCAATTCAATATTTGTACCTTTCATGGCCCGACGCCGCCGTACCCAACGCAAACCCAGATCGTCCCGCCGCCGCAGCCGAGCCTCGTTTCCCTGGTTCCGGTTGCTGTTGGTCGTCGGTGTCATTGCCGCGGCGTATATCCTGTACCTCGACATTATTGTGCGCGAGCAGTTCGAGGGCAAACGCTGGGAGCTGCCGGCGCGCGTCTATGCGCGCCCGCTGGAACTCTATGCCGGTCGGCCGTTGGCGCCGGCGCAGCTGGGCCAGGAACTGGAACGGCTCAGTTACCACGCGGTCAGCGAACCCTCGCGGCCGGGCGAGTATGCGCGCAGCGGCTCGCGTTATCTGATTCACAGTCGCGGTTTCACGTTCTGGGATGGCACCGAGATTCCACAGCGGATCGGTGTGGAGTTTTCCGGTGATCGGGTAACGCGGCTGGTCGACCGCGCGGCGGGCGGCGAACTGGATCTCGTGCGCCTCGATCCGTTGCAGATCGCCAGCATCTATCCGACCTTGCAGGAAGACCGGCAACTGGTGCGTCTCGAGCAAGTCCCGCCGCTGCTGACCAAGACCCTGATGGCGGTCGAGGACCGGCAATTCTATGAGCACTTCGGTCTCTCGCCGCGTTCGCTGCTGCGCGCTACGTGGGTGAATCTCCGCGCGGGCGGCGTGGTGCAGGGCGGCAGCACGCTGACGCAGCAACTGGTGAAGAATTTCTTCCTCAGCAACGAACGCACGCTGACGCGCAAGTTCAACGAGGCCATCATGGCCCTGCTGCTGGAGGCGCACTACAGCAAGGACGAAATCCTCGAGGCCTATTTGAACGAGGTCTATCTGGGGCAGGACGGGCCGCGCGCGGTGCACGGCCTGGGGCTGGCGAGCCATTTCTATTTCGAGCGCCCGCTGGATCAACTCGAGCCGCAGCAGATCGCGATGTTGATCGGCATGATCAAGGGACCGTCCTACTACGACCCGCGCAAGCACCCGCAACGTACGTTGCAGCGGCGTGATCTGGTGCTGGATACCCTGGTCGAGCAGGAGATCATCACGGCCGAGCAGGGTCGTCGCGCCAAGGACCGGCCGCTCGGCGTTTCGAAGCGGCGCCTGTTGGCCGCCAACGCCCATCCGGCGTTTCTCGATCTGGTACGGCGCCAGCTATATCGCGACTACCGCGAGGAGGACCTGACCTCCGAAGGGCTGCGCATCTTCACGACCCTGGACCCGTTGGCGCAGACCGCCGCCGAGGCCGCGGTCGCCAAGCGCCTGGCCCAGACCGAGACCAATCGCGGACTGCCGGCGAACAGCTTGCAGGGCGCGCTGCTGGCGACGGCGGTCGACAGCGCCGAGGTGCTTGCGCTGGTCGGTGACCGCGATCCGCGCATGGCCGGCTTCAATCGCGCATTGGATGCGACGCGACCGATCGGCTCGCTGGTCAAACCCGCGGTGTATCTCACCGCGTTGATGCAACCGCAGCGTTACACGCTCGCGAGCTGGCTGGACGACAGCCCGCTGCAACTGGAGGCGCGTCCGGGCGATCTCTGGGAGCCGCGCAATTACGATCTCAAGTTCCGCGGCCCGGTGCTGCTGTTCGATGCGCTGACGCATTCGTACAACGTACCGACGGTGCGCGTCGGTGTCGATGTCGGGCCGGACAAGGTCGTCGCGACCATGCGCAAGCTGGGTATTCAGGGTGCGTTGAACGCCTTCCCGGCGCTTATGCTCGGCTCGGCGGACCTCACACCGTTCGATGTCATGCGCATGTATCAGACCTTGGCGGCGGGTGGGTTCCGTTCACCCTTGCAGTCGATCCGCGCCGTGCTGACCTCGGACAACGAGCCATTGCAGCGCTATCCCTTGCAGGTCGAGCAGGTGTTGGACGCCGATCCGGTGCTGCTGGTCAACAGCACCTTGCAGGCAGTGGTGCGCGAGGGAACCGCCGCCGGTCTCGGGGCGCGTTTCGGTCTCGATAGCGGCATCGCCGGCAAGACTGGCACGACCAACGATATGCGCGACAGCTGGTTCGCCGGCTTCACCGGCAATCAGGTTGCCGTGGTCTGGGTCGGTCGCGACGACAACCAGGCCATGGGCCTGACCGGGGCCAGCGGCGCGCTGCCGATCTGGGGCGATTACATGGCTGCGGTCGGTGTCCAACCCCTGGTTCTGACGCACTCGGAGCGGGTGGAAAGCGTCTGGATCGATCGCATCAGCGGCCTGCGCGCCGACACCGGTTGCGCCGATGCCGTACAATTGCCTTTCATCGCCGGCAGCGCGCCCGAGGCGCGCGCGCCCTGCGCAGGGGACGATTTATCCAAACCCATCGACTGGCTGAAGGGGTTGTTTCAATGAACGGGTTGCTGCGGCTTTTTATCCCGGCGGCACTGGTCTTGTTGTCGACGGCCTGTGCGACCTATACGGTCGACGAGCGCCGCCCGCCGGTCATCGAACGCGGCTCGGCGCCGACCGAGCCCGAGTTCCCGCGTACCGAGCCCGCGCCCTTGCCGCCGCCGGTCAGCGGCACCGCCATCCCTGCGCCGCCTCCGGAAAATTCCGCAGTCATCGCGCTGATGGAACGCGCCGACCGTCAATACCAGACGCGCGACCTCGATGCCGCGGCCGCCTCACTGGAGCGCGCCTTGCGGATCGAACCGCGTAATGCCTTGCTCTGGCACCGTCTGGCGGCCGTGCGCCTCGACCTCGGTCAACAGGACCAGGCGATCCAACTGGCCAACAAGTCCAACAGCCTTGCCGGCGGCGATCGCGGGTTACAGGCGCGTAACTGGCAACTGATCGCCAATGCGCGACGCGCCAAGGGCGACCTGGCCGGGGCGCAGGCGGCCGATCAGAAGGCCGCGCAGTTCGAGTGACGCCCCAGGTGCGCGACCCCTGTACCCCTCGCGCTGAATGTCCGGGGCTTCGTGTACAATGCCGCGAAAACCTATTCCATGGAGATCGGGCCGATAGCGTGGTTCGATAGAACAGGGGCGTGTCGGGCCGGAGTACGGCTTGGCCTCGTGCGGGGACCGGGTGACACTTTATTCCGTCGATGCTCTGATAACCCAGGCGCGCAAGCTGGCCGCGGACTATCGGCGTGCCACCGGCAAGCCGCTGCCGGGCGTCAGCGCCGAGATCGCCGAGAACGATGCGGCGCGGCTGCTCGATCTCGAGTTGGTCAACGACGATAGCCTCGGTTACGACGCGCTCGGCCGCGGCCCGCGCGACGGCAAGCGCATTCAGATCAAGAGTCGGACCATCTTCGACGACGCCAAATCCGGCCATCGCATCGGCCAGTTGAAGACGGCGCAGGATTGGGACAGCGTCGTGCTGGTACTGATGGACGACAACTACGAACCCTTTGAGATCTACGAAGCGGAGCGCGACGAACTGGTGCCGGCGATCGCCGAGGCCGAAACCAGCAAGCGCGCCAAACGGGGACTGTTGTCGGTTGCAAAGTTCAAGGCGATCGGCCAACTGGTCTGGACGCGCGAAGAAGGCGTGATCCTCGACGCGGTCTGGGACAATCAATCCGGAACCTGAGTCGCCTCCAAAGCTTCGCGGCCGCGGCGTCGGCGAGCTCCCCGGACAATCTGGCGGTGACCGCGGGCCGCGCCCAGCGCCCTCCACCGAGCGGGTAATACGCCCACAATGGATATCAGCGACGTTTTTGCGCCTTCGGGCCTGCTGGCGCGCGTGTTGCCGGGCTACGCCCCGCGCGCCGCGCAGCGCAGTATGGCCGAAGCGGTGGCCGGCATCCTGGAGGCGGGCGGCCAGTTGGTGGTCGAGGCCGGTACCGGTACCGGCAAGACCTTCGCGTACCTGGTACCGGCGCTGTTGTCCGGCCGCAAGGTCATCGTCTCCACCGGCACCAAGCACCTGCAGGACCAGCTCTTCGATCGCGATCTGCCGACCGTGCGCGGTGCGCTGGGGCTGTCCACCCGTGTCGCGCTGCTCAAGGGTCGTGCCAACTATCTCTGTCTGCACCGGCTCGATCTGACGGCGGCCGAGGGCCGCTTCACCAGCCGCGATCAGGCGGCCGAACTCGAACACGTGCGCAGTTGGGCCGGGCGCACCCGCAGCGGCGATATCCGCGAACTGGCGGAGGTGGCGGAGGACTCGCCACTGTGGTCGCGCGTAACTTCGACCGCCGACAACTGCCTTGGCGGCGACTGCCCGAGTTTCAATGACTGTTTCGTGGTCAAGGCGCGCCGCGCAGCCCAGGAGGCCGAGATCCTGGTCGTCAATCACCATCTGCTGTTTGCGGACATGGCGCTCAAGGACGAGGGTTTCGGCGAGTTGTTGCCGGGCGTCGACGCCGTCATCGTCGATGAGGCCCATCAGGTTCCGGAGGTTGCCACCCAGTTCTTCGGTATGAGTCTTGGCAGCCGACAACTCGCCGGGCTGGCGCGCGACGCGGTCCAGGAGCATCTGCGCGAGGCGGGCGACATGGGCGATCTGCCGGACGCCGCGACGGCATTGGAACGGGCGGTGGCGGAATTGCGGCTCGCATTCGGTCCCGCCAGTGTCCGTCAGGTCTGGGAAAAGTTCGGCAATCCCCCGCGACTGCGCGCCGCATTGGAGGAACTGCGCGCCCAACTGAACGCCTTGCGCGACTGGTTGAAGGCCGCTGCGCCGCGTGGCCGCGGTCTGGAGAACTGCTGGCAGCGCGCCGAGCGCCTCTGCGAACGCCTCCAGCAGGTGGCCGCACAGCCGCCGGCGGAGTATGTGCATTGGGTGGAGACCTTCACGCGCGGCTTCGCGATTCACTTCACACCGCTGTCGATTGCCGCGCCGTTTCAGGCGCAGCTCGAACGGCTCGACAACAGTTGGATCTTCACCTCGGCCACTCTGGCGGTCGGCGACGACTTCGGCCACTACATTTCGACCATGGGATTGGATCGACCGCGTACGCTGCGGCTGGACAGCCCGTTCGACTACGCGCACAACGCACTGCTGTATCTCCCGAGCGGACTGCCGGAACCGAACGCGCCGGGCTATACCACCGCGGTGACCCAAATCGCGCGCAGCGTCGTTCAGGCGAGCGGCGGGCGCGCATTTTTGTTGTTCACCAGTCACCGCGCCTTGCAGGAGGCGGCTCAGGCGCTGCGCGAGGCGCTGGAATTTCCGTTGCTGGTCCAGGGGCAGGCGCCGCGCGCGGAACTGTTGGCACGATTCCGTGCGCAGGGTAATGCCGTGCTGCTCGGCACGGGCAGTTTTTGGGAGGGCGTGGATGTGCGTGGCGAGGCCTTGTCGCTGGTGCTGATCGACAAGCTGCCCTTCGCCTCGCCCGGCGATCCGGTCCTGCAGGCGCGCATCGATGCGTCGCGCGCGGCGGGTGGCAATCCGTTTTTCGAGATTCAGGTGCCGGAGGCGGTGATCGCATTGAAGCAGGGCGCCGGACGCCTGATCCGCGATCTGGACGACCGCGGCGTGCTGGTGCTCTGCGACCCGCGGGTGCTCAACAAAGGCTACGGCAAGATCTTTCGCGCCAGTCTCCCGCCCATGCCGCCGACCCGGCGTCTGGAGGACGTGCAAGCCTTCTTCCAACAACCGGTGAGTCGGGGAGTAGAAGCGTGAAAATTCTGGCGCTCGAGACGGCGACCGAAGCCTGCAGCGCCGCGCTGCTGATCGACGGCGCGGTGCGGGAGCGCTTCGAGGTCGCGCCGCGCGCGCATGCCCGCCTGTTATTGCCGATGCTCGACGGACTGCTGAACGAGGCGGACATCAAACCCGGACGACTCGATGCCATCGCGTTCGGCCGGGGACCGGGCAGTTTCACCGGCCTCCGGATCGCCGCCAGTGTCGCGCAGGGCATTGCCTTCGCCGCCGGGTTGCCGGTAGTGCCGGTATCGACGCTGGCCGCCCTGGCGCACGCCGGGCTGCAGCACGATGCGACTGCGAGCCTGTTCTGCGCGATCGACGCGCGCATGAACGAGGTCTATTGGGCGGCCTATGCCGCTGACGCCGCGGGCATACCGACCGCGCTCTGTGAAGAACAGGTCAGCGCCGCCACAGCGGTGAGCGTGCCGTTCGGGACGCGCTGGTATGGCGCGGGTAGCGGCTGGGCGGCGTATCCGGAGGCGTTGGAAGCGCACTTCGGACCGGCGCTGATCGGTTACGACGCCTCGGCGCTGCCGCACGCGGCGGATATTGCGCAGCTTGCCGCGCGCGACTTCGCCGCGGGAAGGGCGGTGCCTGCGGAGCAGGCGTTGCCGGTGTATCTGAGGAATCAGGTGGTACAACAACCGAACGGTCGAACGGGCAAGGGCGATTAGCCACGAACGGCATCAAGGGCTGGGAATCCGCTACGGGAAAAGCGAAGCCTGTTCCTCGCGCGTAAAAGTCAGTTCAGGTTCCGCATCGCGCATGTCCTTCGCGTCTGATCAGTAAACTCCATTAACCAAGAGCCTTGATCATGGATGCTTTGGAAGAGCTGTTGAATATCGTTCGCGACAACACTCATGGCGCCGGTTCGCTGGTGCTGTTTGCGCTGGTGAAGACCTTATCGACGCAGCAGGGACAATACCTGTTTCTGCTCAACAAACTTACGGATTTGGACGAAGGCCAGCGTCGACTGGCCTATCGTCTGATGGAGGCCATGGTCGCCGGCGCGAACAAGACTCCGGAATGGGGCACGAAGGTCGCCGAGATCGAAACGCTGATCCGCCGAGGTTGATCGACCCGCATTAGAGCGTGCAGACCATCTTTCCCAGGCGTTCGGTCAGTTTGACGTTTTCACGGTAGTCGACGGGCACGGCGATCAAAGCGGGTCCTGTCTGCGCAAAGGCCTCTTCCAGGGCGGGC
>JBAYTM010000014.1:0-14620 GCA_041675685.1 Thiohalobacteraceae bacterium | reverse complement strand
GAAGACGTGGTGCGCCGCATCGCGCTCAGTCGCTTCAATGTCGATATCCGGTTGGCGCACAATCAGCGACCGCTGTGGCACCTGCCGGCCGCCGCGAACCGCACACAGCGCGAACAGCGCCTCGCAAAACTCTGCGGACAGCCGTTCATCGAGCACAGCTTGTACCTCGAGCACGCCGGGGCAGGTCTGCAGCTGTCGGGCTGGATTGCTCAGCCGACCTTCTCGCGCAGCCAGGCCGATCTCCAGTATTTCTTCGTCAACGGCCGCATGGTGCGGGACAAGCTGATCGCGCATGCGGTGCGTCAAGCCTATCAGGACGTCTTGTTCCATGGCCGGCATCCGGCCTTCGTATTGTTCCTTGAGCTCGATCCGACCGCGGTCGACGTAAATGTTCATCCCGCCAAGCACGAGGTGCGGTTCCGGGAGAGCCGCTTGATACACGACTTCCTGTACCGGTCGTTGCACGAGGCGCTGGCCCGCGATCGGCCTGCTGCAGCGGCTGCTCCGGCAGCTGTTGCGGCGATCGGCCAGTACCCGGCGACGAGCCTGTCCGGTATGCCGCTGCGGCAAAGTCCCATGCCGTTGCGCGTGAACGAGGAGCTGACGGCCTATGCCGCGCTGCACCCGCCGGCATTGCAAGCGGCATCGCGCGTCGAGGCGATCGCCGCAGTCGCCGAGGCGTCGGATGCGGCATCAGCGCCACTGGGCTACGCCCTGGCACAGCTGCACGGTGTGTACATACTCGCGCAGAATGCCCAGGGTCTGGTGCTGGTGGACATGCACGCGGCACACGAACGTATCACCTACGAAGGCCTCAAGCGGTCTTATGAGAACGACGGCATTCGCGCGCAACCCTTATTGGTGCCGGTCACGGTCGCTGTCAGTGAACGCGAGGCGGATGTTGCGGAAGCGGCTGCGGCGTTGTTCGCCGAGTTCGGGTTGGAGGTGGATCGCCTGGGGCCCGAGCGTTTGGTGGTGCGCCAGGTGCCAGCGCTGCTGCGGCAGGCGGATGTGCAGGCCCTGATCAGAGATCTGTTGTCCGATCTCATGGAGCACGGCGTGACGACGCGCCTGCGCGAGGCGCACAACGCCGTGCTGTCCTCCATGGCCTGTCACGGCTCGGTGCGCGCCAACCGACAATTGAGCATCGCCGAGATGAACGCCTTATTGCGGGATATGGAGCGCACGGAGCGCAGCGGTCAATGCAATCATGGGCGTCCGACCTGGGTGCAGCTGCGCATGGACGAACTGGACCGGTTGTTCCTGCGCGGCCAGTGACCGCCTCCGGTCACAACCTTCGCCCCACGGTTTGCATCATGGGGCCTACCGCCTCCGGCAAGACCGGCCTGGCGACCGGGTTGGTGCAACGCTTTCCCTTCGAGATCATCAGCGTGGACTCGGCGCTGATCTACCGCGGCATGGACATAGGCACCGCCAAACCGGATGCGGACAGCTTGCGCGTGGCACCGCATCGCCTGATCGACATTCTGGATCCTTCGGAAAGCTATTCCGCCGCCCGCTTCAGAGACGATTGTTTGCAAGAAATGGAACAAATTCGACGTGGCGGCAGTCTACCTTTGCTAGTGGGTGGCACGATGCTGTATTTCCGCGCACTGCAACAGGGTCTGGCGCCGATGCCCGCGGCAGATCCGGAGGTCCGGCGCCGGCTCGAGGCCGAGTTGCAGGACCGGGGAGGGGCGGCATTGCATGCGCGGCTCGCTCGGGTCGATCCCGTGGCGGCCCGGCGTATTCATCCCAATGATCCACAACGCGTCCAACGCGCGCTGGAGGTCTATGAGTTGAGCGGGCGCCCCTTGACTGCGCACTTTGCGGAACAGGGCGCCAGTCCGGCGCAGGTGCCCTTGTTGAAGTTGGCGCTTCTGCCGCGCGACCGTACCGAGCTGTACGCGCGCATCGAGCAGCGTTTCGACGCGATGCTGGAGGCCGGCTTGGTGGCCGAGGTGGAACGGTTGTTTGCTCGCGGTGACCTGCACGCCCGGTTGCCGGCGATGCGCGCGGTGGGTTATCGCCAAGTCTGGCAGTACCTCAGCGGCGAGTATGACTATGCCGAGATGCGCCGGCGGGCGGTGGCCGCGACGCGACAGTATGCCAAACGTCAGCTGACCTGGTTGCGTAGTGAGCCGGAGCTGATTCGGCTGGATGCCGATGCCCCGCGGCTGTGCGATGAGGTTTGTCGGCTGTTACGGCGGCACGAAGTTTCTGACTGACTATGATTATGACTATGCTAAACTTTCTGCTCTGGAGTCTATTGTAAAAATGACACACGAAATTACCCCCGGCAGAGCTGGCGTCGGCCGCCGATGTATTGCATGCTCTGCCGATATGCAAGTTGGAGAACACCTTTGACTGACATAATTAAAAGAAGGAGAAACGAAATGTCACGCGGACAGTCTTTGCAGGAACCCTTCCTCAATACGTTGCGGAAAGAGCGGGTACCTGTGTCGATTTACCTGGTGAATGGAATCAAGCTGCAGGGTCAGATCGAGTCGTTCGACCAGTTTGTCGTGCTGTTGAAGAACAGTGTCAGTCAGATGGTCTACAAACATGCGATTTCCACGGTGGTGCCGGCACGCAATGTGCGTATCCCCGGCAACGAAGAAGCCAGCGGACCGGAACCGGGTAATGCCTGACGTCAACCGCAGGCTGCGGGGTGCGCGGATTGTTTGAGCGCCCTCGCAGTGGTGAACGGGCCATCCTGGTCCATGTCGATTTCGCGGGAGAACGGGATCCCGAAGACCTCCAGGAGTTTTCCGAGCTGGCAGTCTCCGCCGGCGCCACGCCGGTTGCCGTGATCAGGGCCGCGCGTTCCAGTCCTGACGCAAAGCATTTCGTCGGCAGCGGCAAGGCCGACGAAATCCGACTCGCGGCGCTCGAACACGAAGCCGACGTGGTGCTGGTCAATCACGCGCTTTCTCCCAGCCAGGAACGCAACCTCGAGAAGCTTCTGCAGTGCCGTGTGCTGGATCGCACGGGATTGATTCTCGACATCTTCGCGCAACGCGCACGTTCCTTCGAAGGCAAACTGCAGGTCGAGCTGGCGCAGCTTCAGCATCTCTCGACGCGGTTGGTGCGCGGCTGGAGCCATCTGGAACGCCAGAAGGGCGGCATCGGACTGCGCGGCCCGGGTGAAACTCAGCTGGAGACCGACCGCCGCTTGCTGGGCGCGCGGATCAAGCAGCTGCACCGGCGGCTGGAAAAGGTGCAGCGGCAACGCGCCCAGGGTCGCAGGGCGCGCATGCGTGCGGAGCTGCCCACCGCCTCGCTGGTTGGCTACACCAATGCCGGCAAGTCCACGCTGTTCAATACCCTGACCGGGGCCGAGGTGTATGCCGCCGATCAGTTGTTCGCAACCCTCGACCCGACCTTGCGGCGATTGGACATTCCCGACGTCGGCCCCGTGATACTGGCTGATACCGTCGGGTTCGTGCGGCACCTGCCGCACGATCTGGTGGCCGCGTTCCGAGCGACCCTGGAAGAAACGCGCGCGGCCGATCTGTTGCTGCACGTGGTCGACGCCAGCGACCCGGACCGCGCCGAGCGTGTCGGGCAGGTCAATCGGGTGTTGCAGGACGTGGGTGCGGAGGCAGTGCCGCAACTGCTGGTCTACAACAAGCTCGACCGGACCGCGGAGCGGCCGCGTCTGGAGCGCGATGCCGATGGACGGCCCACCCGTGTCTGGCTCTCCGCGCTGACCGGCGAAGGTCTCGACCTGTTGCGCGAGGCGCTCAGCGACTTGCTCAAGGGGCCGATCGCGCATGGCTGGCTGCACTTGCCTGCCGATGCGGGGAAGTTGCGCTCGGAGCTGTTCCGCATGGGTGCGGTGCGCGTGGAACAATGCGATGCGGCCGGCGACTGCTGGCTGGAAGTGGTTTTGCCGCGCACCGAACTGGAGCGAAAGTGTGCGCGCCAGGGCGTTTCTTGCCGCCTATCCCACGTGCCGGAAGGCGATTTCCTTGCGGGCGCGGCCCAAGCCCCATAAAATCCCGGTCTTCGTCATACTTGCGTACAATCCGGCCGACAGGCCAGCGTCTCGCAGCGCACGCGCACGAACGGATTCCCCGAGAGGACTCCAAGAACAGAATTCAAATCCCTGAACGCGGCGATTCGGGACAGGTGGCGACTTGCGAGTCGCGCCTGGGCCCGAAAACGCCCAGATAGAGAGATAAAAGTATGGCTTGGAACGAGCCCGGTGGCAGCAAGGACCCCTGGGGCGGACGTGGCGGCGACCAGGGTCCTCCGGATCTGGACGAGATCGTCCGCAAGATGCAGGCGAAGATGGGCGGCCTGTTCGGCGGCCGCAAAGGCGGCGGTCCGCGCAACGGTGGCAGCGGCGGCGGTATGTTCGCCATCGGCGTGCTGGTGGCCATCGCCATCGTGGTCTGGCTGCTTTCCGGTCTGTACATCGTCGACGAAGGCAAACGCGGCGTGGAACTGCGCTTTGGTCAGTTCAGCAAGATCACCATGGCCGGTTTGCACTGGCATATCCCGTTCCCCATCGAGCGGGTGGAACGCGTCGACGTCGAGCAACGCCGTTTCGTGGAGGTCGGTTACCGTTCCGGCGGCGGCAGCGTGAGCGGCGCGCAGACCGTGCCGCGGGAGGCACTCATGCTGACCGAAGACGAGAACATCGTCGACATCCGCGTGGCCGTCCAAT
This sequence comes from Thiohalobacteraceae bacterium, assembly GCA_041675685.1. Lineage (GTDB taxonomy): Bacteria > Pseudomonadota > Gammaproteobacteria > Thiohalobacterales > Thiohalobacteraceae > JAHJQQ01. Next base: position 9,945 of record JBAYTM010000014.1, on the reverse strand, counting down.
ATCAGGTCAAGGACGCGCGCGGTTATCTGTTCAACGTGCGCGACCCCGACGTGACCCTCAAGCAGGCGGCGGAGAGCGCCATCCGCGAGGTCATCGGCAAAAGCCAAATGGATTTCGTGCTGACCGAGGGCCGCAGCGAGGTCGCCGTCGACGCCAAGGCGCTCATCCAGAACATCCTGGATCAGTACAACAGCGGACTATTGGTCACCACCGTCAATCTGCAGGACGCCCAACCGCCGGAACAGGTGCAGGGCGCCTTTGCCGATGCCATCAAGGCGCGTGAGGACGAGGTGCGCCAAAAGAACGAGGCCGAGGCCTACTCCAACGACATCATTCCGCGGGCGCGCGGCGCCGCGGCGCGCGTACTCGAAGAGGCCAACGGCTACCAGCTCAGCGTGATCGCCAGCGCCGAGGGTGAGGCAAGCCGCTTCGAACAGCTGCTGGTCGAATATGAGAAGGCGCCTGCGGTGACGCGCAAACGCTTGTATCTCAGCACTATGGAAGAGGTACTCGGGAACAGCAGCAAGGTCACCGTCGATGTATCAAAGAGCAACAACCTGATGTATCTGCCGCTCGACCAGATGCTGCAGGGCGCGGCGGCCGCGGTGCCGCGGCGGCCGACCGGCAGCACAGGCAGCACCGGCGACAATGATGGATCGTCGCCCGCCATGTCCAATTCCGATAACCGCGTCGATACGCGGCGCACCCGGGAGCCACGCTGATGTCCTCGAACAAGACCCTGGGTTTGCTCGCACTGGTGGTGGCCCTGTTCGTCGGTTCCTTCTCCATGTTCATCGTCTATGAATGGGAACGCGCGTTGCTGTTCCAGTTGGGCGAGATCGTCAAGTCGGATTTTGAACCGGGGCTGCATTTCAAGGTGCCGTTCATCAACAATGTTCGCAAGTTCGATGCGCGGATACTTACGCTCGATATCGAGCCGGAACGTTTCCTGACGGCGGAAAAGAAGAACGTCATCGTCGATTCGTTTATCAAATGGCGCATCGGCGATGTGACCAAGTTCTATACGGCGGTCGGCGGCGACGAGGCGCAGGCGCGACTCCGTCTCGATCAGATCATCAAGGACGGTATGCGCGGCGAGTTCAGTAAGCGCACGCTCAACGAGGTGGTGTCCGGGGAGCGCGCCCAGATCATGAACGTGTTGACCGGCAACGCCAGTCAACAGGCCAAGGAACTCGGTATCGACGTCGTGGATGTCCGCATCAAGCGTATCGATCTGCCGCCCGACGTGAATACTGCGGTCTACCGGCGCATGGAAGCCGAGCGGGCCCGCGTGGCCAAGGATTTCCGCTCCCGCGGCTTCGAGGCGTCGGAACGCATCCGCGCCGACGCCGATCGGCAGCGCCAGGTGATGTTGGCCGAGGCCTACCGCGACGCCGAACGGCTGCGCGGTGAGGGCGATGCGCGCGCGGCGGAGATCTACGCCAGCGCCTATACGCGCAATCCGGAGTTCTTTGCGCTGTACCGCAGCTTGGACGCCTATCGCAACGCCTTCGGCAATGGCGATCTGCTGGTGATCGAACCGGACAGCGAATTCTTCGACTACTTCAAGAGCGGGACCGGCGCCGACTGAGACGCGGGTTATCATGTCCGGTGTGCTGGCCGTCGGTAGCGGCGAGGTTGTCGCGCCGGGCGTAGGGGAGACCATGCGTGTCGCATAATCTGCTTATGGCGCTCGGTCTGATGTTGGTGATAGAAGGGATTCTTCCCTTCCTCAGCCCCACGTCCCTGCGCCGCACGCTGGCAAGTGTGAGCGAACTGGACGACCGTAGCCTGCGCATCCTAGGGCTTGCCAGCATGGCGGTGGGTGTACTGCTGTTGTATCTGGTGCGCTAAGCCGGGCACGAACAATAAAGGCGGGTATGAGCGGGATCGATCACTGGCTGCTGCCGCAAGGCGTCGAGGAAATATTACCGCCCCAGGCCTGGCGCCTCGAACAAGTACGCCGGCGTCTGCTGGATGCCTATCGTGGTTGGGGCTACGACCTGATCATGCCGCCGATGATCGAGTTCCTCGAGTCGTTGCTGACCGGGACCGGTCACGATCTCGACCTGCAGACATTCAAGCTCACCGATCAACTGACCGGGCGCCTGCTCGGTGTGCGCGCCGACATGACGCCGCAGGCGGCACGCATCGATGCGCACGCCTTGAAGCGGGAACAGCCGGTGCGGCTCTGCTACCTCGGCACCGTGTTGCGCACGCGCCCAGAGGGTTTCGCGGGTTCGCGCAGTCCACTGCAGGTCGGTTGTGAACTGTTCGGGCACGCCGGCATCGAGAGCGATCTGGAGGTCCTCGGCCTGATGCTGGAGACCCTGAGGCTTACCGGCGTAGACCGGGTGCACCTGGACCTCGGGCACGTCGGTATTTTCCGCGCGCTCGCCGAAGCCGCCGGGCTGAAAGCCGAGCAGGAGGCGGACCTTTTCGACGTCCTGCAACGTAAGGCGTTGCCCGAGATCGGGGCGCTGCTCGCCGGTTTCGGTACGTCCGCGCGCTGGCGGGAACCTTTGATGCGCCTGGCCGAGCTGCATGGCGATGCGGGGGTACTCGAGCAGGCACGCGAATTTCTGTCCGGAACAGGTGACGCGGTCGCCGCGGCACTGGATAATCTCGCCGCGATCGCCGACCGGGCGCGGCACCGCTGGCCGCAGCTGCCGCTGCATTTCGATCTCGCCGAGTTGCGCGGCTACGGGTACCAGACCGGCGTGGTGTTTGCCGCCTTCGTACCTGGTTGCGGTCAGGAAGTGGCTCGTGGCGGGCGCTACGATCAGATCGGCGAGGTGTTCGGACGTGCGCGACCGGCGACGGGTTTCAGCGCCGACCTGCGTACCCTGATCGCGCTTTCGCAGGAGGCGCAGGAATCCGCGCCGCGTGCGATCTTTGCACCGGCGACCGACGACTCGGCCTTGGAGCAGGCGATCGGCCAGCTGCGCGAATCCGGCGAACGCGTCGTCCGCGCCTTGCCCGGCCAAAAGGGCGGTGCACGCGAGGCGGGCTGCGACCGCGAACTGGTGCAGCAGAACAATGCTTGGGTCGTAAGGAAACTTTAACCGCGAAGGACGCGAAGAGCGCTGAGAAATCCTGTTTGCCGCCAAGCCAGAAACCCGGTCTGGTGCATGTTTGAAGCGGCGACGAAATTTCTCGGTATTCCCTTCGTGCGCCTTCGCGGCCTTTGCGGTTAACGTTGTTTGATCGGAATCCATACGCGCCACATAGGCGCACGAGGACGGGGAGAACGCAGGTCGATGGGCAAGAATGTAGTCGTGATCGGCACCCAGTGGGGTGACGAAGGGAAGGGCAAGGTGGTGGACCTGCTGACCGAGCGCGCCGCTGCGGTGGTGCGTTTCCAGGGCGGTCACAACGCCGGCCACACCTTGGTCATCGAGGGCAAAAAGACCGTTCTGCACCTGATTCCGTCGGGCGTCCTGCGTGAGAACGTGCAGTGCCTGATCGGCAACGGCGTGGTCTTGTCGCCGTCCGCCTTGTTCGAAGAGATCCGCATGTTGGAAAGCAACGGCGTGCCGGCACGCGAGCGCCTGAAGATCAGCGAGGCCTGCGCACTCATCATGCCGTACCACGTCGCGCTGGATCATGCACGCGAAACGGCGCGCGGAAAGGCCGCCATCGGGACCACCGGGCGCGGTATCGGCCCCGCCTATGAAGACAAGATTTCGCGCCGCGGTCTGCGCCTGGGCGATCTGTTCCACCGTGAACGTTTCGCCGCCAAGCTCGGTGAAGTGCTCGATTATCACAATTTTGCCCTGCAACATTACTTCAAATGCGACCCGGTGGATTTCCAGCAGACGCTGGACGAGGCCTTCAGCATGGCCGATGCGCTCAAGGAGATGGTCGGCGACGTGCCGGAGATCCTGGAACAATGCCGGGTCAATGGCGACAATATTATGTTCGAAGGGGCGCAGGGCGCGCTGCTGGACATCGACCATGGCACCTACCCGTTTGTGACCTCGTCCAACACCACGGCGGGCGGCGCCTGCACTGGCAGCGGCGTGGGTCCGCGCAATCTCGACTACATTTTGGGAATCACCAAGGCCTATACCACACGCGTGGGCGCCGGCCCGTTTCCCACCGAATTGTTCGACGAGATGGGCGAGCATCTCGCCAAGCGCGGCCAGGAGTTCGGTTCGACCACCGGGCGTGCACGTCGCTGTGGCTGGTTCGACGCGGTGGCCCTGCGGCGCGCCAATGTCCTGAACAGCGTGACTGGTCTGTGCATCACCAAGCTGGACGTGCTCGATGGATTGGATACGATCCGGATCTGCGTCGGTTACCGTTGTGGCGGTGACGAACGGCGCACGCCGCCGATCGGCGCCGAGGCCTTCGCGACCTGTGAACCGGTGTACGAGGAGATTCCGGGCTGGAAGGAGTCGACGGTGGGCGTGCGCGAGTACGATCAGCTGCCGACCAATGCCAAGACCTATCTGAAGCGCATCGAGGAGGTCGTCGGTACGCCGATCGACATCATTTCGACCGGACCGGATCGCGTGGATACGATCATCCTGCGACATCCGTTCGATGCTTGAGGCGGCCGACGGGCACGGGATGCGAGCTGCGCTTGTAGCTTGCATCCCGGTCCGTTGTGAGGGTTCCCCGGATGCGAGAAGCGAGTATCCGGAAGGCCGCCCGCGTTGCGCTATGCGGCACGCGGGCGGTATCGAAGTGGTGCCGAGGAGAGGACTTGAACCTCCACTGAGTTACCCCAACTAGCACCTGAAGCTAGCGCGTCTACCAATTCCGCCACCTCGGCAGGTGGTCTGGCCCCGAGGGTTCGGGGTCCGAGAGCCGCGCACTTTACCCGCCGTCCCGGTCCTTGTCAACGCGATCCGGACAGCCAATCGAATCACTTTTATTACGGATGACTATGAGCAAAAAACGCGGCAACAAGGCCCCCGACTGGAGGCAGCAGGATCCGCAGGCCGAGCGCGAAACCGAGCGCTATGCGCGACCGATTCCCAGCCGGGAGTTGATCATGCAGACCCTGAAGGAACAGGGCGTCCCCCTGGAGCGCGAACAGCTGGCGGAGGTCTTTCAACTCAGCGACGAAGACGATATCGAGGCCTTGCGCCGCCGCCTGAACGCCATGGAGCGCGACGGCCAGTTGGTGCGCAACCGCCGCCGTGGCTACGGCCTGGTGGAGAAGCTGGATCTGGTGCGCGGCCGGGTGATCGGTCACCCCGACGGCTTCGGTTTTCTGGTGCCCGACGACGGCGGGGACGACCTGTTCCTGTCGCCGCGCCAGATGCGTTCGCTGTTCCACGGAGATCGTGCGGTCGCACGGGTGATCGGACTGGACCAGCGTGGGCGCCGCGAAGGGGCCATCGTCGAAGTGATCGAGCGCAATACCTTGCGGGTGGTCGGCCGCTTCCATAGCGACGACGGTGTCTGTTACGTGGTGCCCGACAGCAAGCGCATCACTCAGGATATCTCGGTACCGCCAGACCGTACCGACGGGGCCTCGCAAGGGCAGATTGTCAGCGTGGAGATCACCGAGCAGCCGAGCTTACGTTCACGGCCGATCGGCCGGGTCGTCGAGGTGATCGGCGACCATATGGCGCCGGGCATGGAGATCGATATCGCCATCCGCAGCCACGAACTGCCGTTGGCCTGGTCGGCGGACGTCGAAGCCGAGATCGCCGAACTGAAAGCGGAAGTTCCCGACGCGGCCAAGCAAGGCCGGGAGGATCTGCGCTCCACACCGCTGGTCACCATCGACGGCGTGGACTCGCGTGATTTCGACGATGCCGTGTTCTGCGAACGCAAAGCCAAAGGCTGGCGCCTGCTGGTCGCCATCGCCGATGTCGCGCATTACGTAGAACCCAATACCGCGCTCGATCGCGAGGCGTTGGCGCGTGGCAACTCCGTGTATTTCCCCGAGCGTGTCATCCCGATGCTGCCGGAGATCCTTTCCAACGGCCTGTGCTCGCTCAACCCGGAGGTCGACCGGCTCTGCATGGTCTGCGAGATGTACATCAGCGACGACGGGCGGATCACGCGCTCGCGTTTCCTCGAAGGTCTGATGCGCTCGCATGCACGGCTGACCTACGACCAGGTCGCCAAGGTGCTGGTGGAGCGCGATGCCGGCGAGCGCAAGCGGCTCGGCACGCTGGTGCCGCACCTGGACGAGCTGTATCGACTTTATAAAGTGCTGCGCAAAGAACGCGGCAAACGCGGCGCGATCGATTTCGAAACCACCGAAACCCGCATCGTGTTCGGCGCCGACCGCAAGATCGAGTGCATTGTCCCGGTCGAACGCAATGACGCGCACAAAATCATCGAAGAATGCATGATCTCCGCCAACGTGGCGACGGCGCGCTTCCTCGGCAAAAACAAGATGCCGACCCTGTACCGTGTACACGAAGGACCGAAGCAGGAGAAGTTGGAGGCGCTGCGCGAGCTTTTGAAAGAGGTCGGCCTGAGCTTGCGCGGTGGCGACAAGCCCGAGCCGAAACACTACGCCGACCTGTTGACGTCGATCCAGAAACGCCCGGACGCCCACCTGCTGCAGACGGTGATGTTGCGGTCCTTGTCGCAGGCGCGCTACGCCCCCGAGAACGTCGGTCACTTTGGATTGTCGCTGGACCAGTATCTGCACTACACCTCGCCCATCCGCCGTTATCCCGATCTGCTGGTGCATCGCGCCATCCGACACGTGTTGCGATCGAAGGCCAAAACCGGTCTGTTGAAGCGCGCGCTCGGACGTATGTTGCAGAGCGGTTCCGGCGGTGGCTTCCATTACAGTGCGGACGATATGGTGACCCTCGGCGAACATTGCTCGATGACCGAGCGGCGCGCCGACGAGGCGACCCGTGATGCCGTTAATTGGCTCAAGTGCGAGTTCATGATGGACAAGGTGGGCGAGGAATTCTCGGGTGTCATCAGCGGTGTGACCTCGTTCGGGATTTTCGTCGAGCTGCAGGATATCTTCGTCGAAGGTCTGGTCCATGTCTCGGCCCTGAAGAACGACTATTACCATTTTGATCCGGCAGGCCACCGGCTGCGCGGCGAGCGCAGCGGCCATGTTTACCGGCTTACCGATACGGTGAAGGTGCGCGTACTGCGCGTGGATCTGGACGAACGCAAGGTCGATTTCGATCTGGTGGAGTCGGCGCGCAGCAAGCCCGGACGCGCCGTGGCGGGTGGCAAGACGAAGACCAAGAAATCTGGTTCCCGTACGCGCAGGCGTAAAAAAACAGGAGTAAAGCCCCAATGAAATGCGTAACTACCAAGTCAATCCTGGCGGCGGCCATGGCGGTCGCGTTGGCTGGTTGTGCGGCCGATGATCCCAATCGGCGTACCAAGACCGGCGCGGCCATAGGCGCCATTGCCGGCGCCGTGCTGGGTCATCAGCTGGACGACGATGCGGGCCGCTTCGTGGGTGCGGCAGTCGGCGCGGTCGCCGGTGGTGCGGTCGGCAATTACATGGATCGCCAGGAACGCGAGTTCGATGCCGCGCTTGCCGAGGAGCAGCGGCAGAACGCGGTCGAGATCGAAAGGCTTCAGGACGAGACCTTGAAGATCGACATTGCGAACGAGGTATCGTTCGACTTCGGCAGGGCCGACATCAAGTCATCGTTCCGCCCCACGCTCGACAAAGTGAGCGGTGTGCTCAAGCGTTACGAACGATCCATCGTGCACGTCGTCGGTCATACCGACAGCGTCGGCTCCGACGCCTACAATCAACGCCTGTCCGAGCAGCGCGCCGCCGCGGTGGTCGATTACTTGGCCAGCACCGGTGTGGTCCGCGAACGGCTGCGGGCCGAGGGCCGCGGCGAAACCGAGCCACGCGAAAGCAATGCCACCGAGGCCGGGCGGCAGCTCAATCGGCGCGTGGAATTGTTCGTCAAGCCGATCGTCGAGGGCCAGGAGCAGCGGGCCTACGAGGCGCCGCCGGTACAGAACGCGCCTGCGTCCTGGCGGTAAGCGAGGAGAGGAACCTCACCGGCAGGTCTGCGAACAGATGCCGTCTGCCGAGTGGCTGGCCGGCGTCTGTTCGCAGCTCGTCGCGGCGGCGCATGGCGGCGTTCAGCAACCCGCCGCGCGGGAAATCCATTTTTATGTCTGATAGTCAACGTGTCTACGGGCTGCATGCAGCACGTGCCCTGATCCGTCGCGACCCGGCGCGGGTTCGGCGCGTTTGCGTCCAGGAGGGTCGGCAGGATCCGCGCATGGACGAATTGCTCGGGGAGATCGAGGCGCGCGGCTTCCGTATCGAACGTCTGCCACGCCGCGAGCTGGACCGATTGCTTCCTGATGCCCGCCACCAGGGCATTATGCTGGAAGTCGCCGTGGCGGACGTCGCGAGCGAGCGGGAGTTGGACGACTTCCTGATCGGCCTGTCGCCGCCGGCGCTGTTGCTGGTGCTGGACGGCGTTCAGGACCCGCATAACCTCGGCGCCTGCCTGCGCACAGCGGACGCCGCGGGGGTGCAGGCGGTGATCCTGCCCAAGGATCGTTCCGCGACCCTGACCCCGGTAGTCCGCAAGGTCGCGTGCGGCGCCGCCGAAACGTTACCGGTATTCGCGGTCACCAACCTTGCCCGCACCCTGCGGACCTTGCAGGCCGCGGGGGTCTGGGTCTACGGAGCGGCCGGCGAGGTCGAGCAGACACTCCACCAGGTCGACTTCACCGGACCGGTCGCCCTGGTGCTTGGTGCGGAAGGCAGTGGACTGCGGCGCTTGACCCGCGAGCATTGCGACGTCCTGGTAAAGATCCCGATGGCCGGCAGTGTGGAAAGCCTGAATGTCTCGGTGGCCGCCGGGGTGTTGCTGTACGAGGTGGTACGGCAGAGGCAGGGACGAGGATCTAGGATCTAGGAAACCCCGCATGCTCTACTTGCCTCTTGCCTCTCGGCCCTCGGCCCTCGGCCCTCGGCCCCAGAACCCGTCCTTGTCAAAAAACCAGGGCTCCACTAAAATGCCCGGCTCCATGGTCGACCCAGGGTCGCCATGGCTCCTTGCTTCACCGCCCGGACTCTCCGTGTGCGGGAGGCTCAATCCATAAGGGGCATACAATGCGTCATTATGAAATCGTGTTTCTGGTCCATCCGGACCAGAGCGAGCAGGTTCCTGCCATGGTCGAGCGCTACCGCTCCACCATCGAAACGGCGGGCGGTAAGATCCATCGGTTGGAAGACTGGGGTCGCCGTCAGCTGGCCTATCCCATCCAAAAAGTCCTCAAGGCCCACTATGTGCTCATGAACATCGAGTGCAGCCAGGAGGTCCTCGACGAACTTACGGCTGCGTTCCGCTTCAACGACGCGGTGCTGCGCAATCTGGTGATTGCTCGCGACGAGGCCGTGACCGAGCCGTCCTTCCTGGTCAAACGTGACGAGCGCGAGCGTGACGACACGCGCGGTTCGCGGGATGACGACGATCGTGGCGATGATCGCGACAGCGATGCCGATGGCGAGAGCGACGCCGCCTGAGCGAGGCTGCACCGGATAACGGCGGTATGCGCCCCGGCCCATGAGTGGCAATCCGGCCAACATGCTGGTCATCGAGGGGTCGGTCATGCAACTGCCGGAAACGCGGGTTTCGCCGGCCGGCATTCCGATCAGCCGCTTCCCGATAGAGCACCAGTCGCAGTGCCAGGAGGCGGGACTGCCGCGCGAGGTGCGTTTGCGGCTCGGCGCGGTGGCGACCGGCCACGAACTGCAGGCGGCGATCGGGGAACTTCGAGTCGGCACCCGCGTGCGCCTGGAAGGGTTTCTTGCCCGTACCGGCTATCGCAGCGAAGAGTACCGGCTGGTGCTGCATGCACAATCGATACACATTTTGAACGATGCAGATCGTTGAACCGAGGAACTGAACATGTCGCGCTTTTTTCGTCGTAGAAAGTTTTGCCGCTTTACCGCAGAAAACGTCAAAGAGATCGACTACAAAGATCTGGCGACCTTGAAGAACTACGTGACCG
>JBAYTM010000013.1:0-15086 GCA_041675685.1 Thiohalobacteraceae bacterium | reverse complement strand
GTCGTGATTCTCTGCGGTGAAACGGGCTCGGGCAAGACCACGCAGTTACCGAAGATCTGTCTGGAGCTCGGCCGTGGCGTCGCCGGACTCATCGGGCATACCCAGCCGCGGCGGATCGCCGCACGCAGCCTGGCCGCGCGCATCGCCGAGGAGTTGCACAGCGGTATAGGTCGCGCGGTCGGTTTCAAGGTGCGCTTCTCCGACCATGTCGGCCCGGACAGCTACATCAAGGTGATGACCGACGGGATCTTGCTGGCAGAGACCCAGGGCGATCCGGACTTGCGGGCCTACGACACGATCATCATCGACGAGGCACACGAGCGCTCGCTGAACGTCGACTTCCTGTTGGGCTACCTCGCACGACTACTGCCGCGGCGCCCGGACCTGAAGCTCGTCATCACCTCCGCGACCATCGATCCCGAACGCTTCTCCCGGCACTTCGGCAACGCGCCGATCATCGAGGTCTCCGGGCGTACCTATCCGGTGGAAGTCCGTTATCGCCCTCTGCAGTCCGATGACGAAGACGATCGGGACCGCGACCGTGGCCAGGCCCTGCTGGCCGCGATCGACGAACTTGCCCGCGAAGGCCCAGGCGATCTGCTGGTGTTTCTGCCCGGCGAGCGCGAGATCCGCGAATCCGCCGAGCTGCTGCGCAAACACCATCCGCCGCAGACCGAGATCCTGCCGCTGTTCGGAAGGCTTTCCGCGGCCCAGCAGGCCGAAGTCTTCAAGGCGCATTCGGCACGGCGCATCGTGCTGGCGACCAACGTCGCGGAGACCTCGCTGACCGTGCCCGGCATCCGTTACGTCGTCGATACCGGACTGGTGCGCATCAGCCGTTACAGTCATCGCACCAAGGTGCAGCGCTTGCCGATCGAACCGGTCAGCCAGGCCTCCGCCAACCAGCGTGCCGGGCGTTGCGGACGGCTGGGGCCCGGTGTCTGCATCCGCCTCTATAGCGAAGACGATTTCAATACGCGCCCGGCCTTCACCGAGCCGGAGATTCTGCGCACCAACCTTGCGTCCGTGATCCTGCAGATGCTGGCGCTCAAGCTCGGCGATATCGAGGACTTTCCCTTCGTCGAAGCGCCCGACCGGCGCTACATCCGCGACGGCTTCAAATTGCTGCACGAACTCGGCGCGGTGGATGCGGACGACCGATTGACCGACCTCGGTCGGCAGCTGGCGCGACTGCCGGTGGACGTCCGGATCGGCCGTATGGTCCTTGCGGGGCATGACGAACACTGTCTTCGCGAACTGCTGATCGTCGCGTCCGCGCTGTCCATCCCCGATCCGCGCGAACGGCCCATGGACAAGCAGCAGGCCGCCGACGAAAAGCACAAGCAATTCGCGGACGAGCAGTCGGATTTCCTGGGCTTCGTGAAGCTGTGGGATTTTTATCACGCTCAGGCCCGGCATCTGTCCCAGGCCAAGCTGCGCAAGCTGTGTCAGACCAACTTCATCTCTTATGTACGCATGCGCGAATGGCACGACGTGCACCAGCAGTTGCATGGGCTGGCCCTGGAGATGGGCATGCGCCTCAATCAAGTGGAGGGTGGCTACGAGCCGATGCATCGCGCATTGCTAACCGGTCTGCTGGGCAACGTGGCGTTCAAAAGCGATACGCACGAGTACACCGGTGCACGCGGGATTTCGCTCAACCTGTTTCCCGGCTCGGTGCTGTTCAAAAAGCCGCCCAAATGGATCGTCGCCGCCGATCTGGTCGAAACCGCGCGCCGATATGCGCGTACGGTTGCGCGTGTCGAGCCCGAATGGATCGAACGCCTCGCAGAACATCTGATCAAGCGCAGTTACTCGGACCCGCATTGGGAAAAGAATCGCGGACAGGTGGTCGCCAGCGAGCGGACCACGCTCTATGGCCTGGTGCTCACACCGGGCCGCAAGGTCGATTACGGCCGCGTGAATCCGATCGAGGCACGCGAACTCTTTATCCGCCAGGCGTTGGTGCCGGGCGAGTTCATCAGTAAGGCGGCGTTCTTGGAGCACAATCGCCGGCTGATCGAAGAGGTCCTGGAGCTGGAGGCCAAGTCGCGTCGACGCGACGTGCTGGTAGACGAGGAGCTGTTGTTCCGGTTCTTCGACGAACGGCTTCCCGGGCACATTTGCAACGGGTCGCAGTTCGAGCGCTGGTACAAACGCGCCTCCGATGCCGAACGCGACGCACTGAATTTGACCCGTGATTACCTGATGCAGCATCAGGCTTCCGGTGTGACGGCGGACGATTTCCCGCCCTGGATCGAGGTCAACGGGTTGCGTCTGGCGCTGGACTATCACTTCGAACCGGGTCATGTCGACGACGGTGTGACGGTGCAGGTGCCGGTGGCGGCGCTCAATCAGCTTGACGCACGGCAGTTCGACTGGCTGGTGCCGGGTCTGCTCGAAGAAAAGCTCGTCGCATTGATCAAGTCGCTGCCGAAGTCCTTGCGCCGGCATTTCGTGCCGGCACCGGACTTTGCGCGCGCGGTACAGCAGGCGCTGGTCGCGGGAGGCGGCAGCCTGCTCGACCAGTTTGCAGACCAGCTGCAAAGAATGACCGGCGTCGCAATTCCCGCCGACGCCTGGCGGAGCGGGCAGCTGCCGCTGCATCTCTTCATGAATTTTCGCGTGATCGATGCCACGGGCAAATTGCTTGCGCGCGGACGCGATCTCGCGCGGCTGAGAGGGGAGGTCGGCGCACAGGCGGTTGCCACCTTCGAACGCCTGCCGACGGCGAAGTACGAACGTGACAACCTGACCGACTGGGACCTGGACGCACTGCCCGAATTCGTGGAGATCGAACAGCAGGGCCTGACCTTGCGCGGTTATCCGGCGCTGGTCGCGCAGGACGGGTCCGTGCACCTGCGCCTGTTGGACGCCCAGGACAAGGCACAGGCCGCGCACCGTGCCGGCGCTCTGGCCTTGTTTCGACTACGTGCGGCAAAAAGCCTGCGTTACCTGGAGAGAAACCTGCCGGGCATCCACCCGATGTGTCTCAACTACGCGGCCGCCGGCAAATGCGAACAGCTCAAGACCGATCTGATCGAACGTATCACCGAGGTCGCCTTGTATGCGGCGGCCGAGGTGCCGCGCGATCGCGCCGCCTTCGAGGCGGCCGCCGCGCGTGCCGAGCAGGATCTGGTGCAGGTTGCCGACGCCGTCTGCAAGGCCGTGGGCGATGCGCTTGCCGAATACCACGCCATCCAGAAGCGCATCAAGGGCGCTATCTCACCGGCCTGGCTTGCCGCACTGAACGATATTCGCGACCAGCTCGACCATCTGATTTACAGCGGCTTCGTTCTCGATACGCCGGTCGCTCAATTGAAACACCTCGGACGCTACCTCAAGGCCATCAGCAAACGCCTGGACCGCCTCCAGCAAAATCCGGCCAAAGACCGACCGCTCGCCCTGCAGATCGCGCCGCACTGGGAAAGCTGCAAACAGCGCCTGGACGGCGGCCGCGGGCGCGGCGCTGTACCCGAGTCCGTGCAGCATTATCGCTGGCTGATAGAAGAGTTCCGCGTCTCGTTGTTCGCGCAGGAACTGGGTACGGCGGAGAAGGTGTCGGCAAAACGTCTGGATCTCGCTGGAAACGCGGTCTCCGCGCTGCGGTGATTGACGCAGTTGCGCGACTCGCGCCTATCCCCCTGCGGACGGTGCGATGTACGTTCGAGTGCCGGCTCGGCCGTCGCGCTGGCAGGTTCCCACTGGGCTGCGCCTCGATCGAGACGCGGCCCTGGCGGGTAAGTTATGCGGGGTCGCGTTCGATATCTAAGAAGCCCGAGGGTATCCAGCTTGGGTGAATCGAGCGCAACGCTCCCGGGTCAGTCGAGCGCAACGCTCAGTTTGATCCAAAGATTGCGCCCGGGTTCGTTGACGCGCGTGGTCTGTTCGAAGCCGGCGATCATGGCGCCGGAGCGGCTGATGTGCTCGGCATAGGTCTTGTCGAACAGGTTGTCGACGCCGGCGGCGATCAATATGCCTTTCTTCGGACGATAGCCGGCGTTGAGCGAGAACACGCCAAAGCCCGGCGTACGGCCGATGTCCTGACCGACGATGTTGCCCTTGCCGATGTCGACGCGGTCCTGCTCCGTCACCAGCCGCAGTAACGAACCGGCCGACCAGGTGCCGTTGTCGTAACCCAGCCCGAGACGCAGTTCGAGCGGCGGCAATTGGGCCAGCGCCGTGCCGTCGGTGTCGTTGTCGCCGCGCACGTAGGCGAGCGAGGCATCCGCCTTCCAGGTGTCGGTGAGGCGGTAATCGATGCCGGCCTCGCCACCCCAGGTGGTCGCCTCGATGTTGCGCACCACGGTCGCCGTGCGGGTCCCCATGCCCGAGAGAGATGGCTTCACATAGTTCGATTGCACCATGAGAAAGTCGTCGATCCGGTTGTAGAAGCCGGACAGCGATACGCTGAGTCGATCGGTGCTATAGATCAGGCCGACATCGAGCTGCGTGGTCTTTTCCGGGTCCACGTCGAACGCACTCAGGCTGTCGACCGCTTCCTTGCCTGCGCCGATCAGTTCCCAGTAGTCCGGGAAGCGTTCGGTGTGGCCGACGCCCGCATAGGCGGTGGCGGGCATGCTCGCCAGATCGCGTTCGTAGCGTGCGAAGCCACTGGAGAGCAGTTTGTCGCGGGTACGGTCCGCGGTCGGATTCACGACCTGTTGGGCCATCATGCCGCTGCCGATACGCAGGGTGGCGCGCTGGTCCTCGGCTTGCCAATCGTCGAGGCGCAGGCCGCCGACCAACTTGTCGCGTTCGCCGAGATACTGTGTCACCTCGCCGAACAGGCCATAGTTGCGGAACTCGGCGTCCTCGACGCGCGCCATCTGCCGATAACTCTCGGCCATAGCACCCATGGCGCTGCGCAGACTGTGGGTGTTCGCCTGGTAGTCTATGCCCAGGGTGGCGTCTGTCGCGGCGCCGAGGTGCAGCCCGATCGCGGCGCGAGCGCCGGTCGTCTCGCGGTCCGGATTACTCACCATCCTGGCGGCCGTATTGGCGACGTCGCGCAGGCTGTAGTTGTCCATGACATGATCGACGTAGTTGTAATAGGCCTGTGCCTCGATCTTGTCCACGCGCTGCGAGACATGGTTCTTCTCGAATTTGATGCCGACGTTTTCGCGGGCGAACTTGGAGCCGTCCATGCCGCGGTCGGCGTAGGCCGCCTCGCCGTCGCTGCGGACGCCGGAGATTTCGAGCCGGGTATTGGCATCCGGCGTCCAACCGATGGCGGCGCTGCTGCTCCAACGCGTGTAGGCGGAATGGACCTCGGTGCCATCGCCGTCTTCGTAGTTGTCGGAATCCGAGCGGGTGGCGCCGCCTTGAAAATAGAAATCCGGCGTTCCGGCGCGCAGATCGGCGACCTGATCGTTGCGGCCGAAACTGCCCATGGTCAGGCTGCCGTTGAAGGTCCAGCCGGCGGGCTCGAAACGCTTGATGTCGCGTTCGAACAGCACGGTGCCCGCCGAGTTGCCCGGTCCGTAGAGTACCGTCTGCGGGCCCTTGATGACGGTGATGCGGTCGTAGGATTCGGGGAAGATGTAGGCGGTGGGCGGGTCCATGCGCATGCCGCAACCGCCCAACAGGTTTTCACCGTCGAGCAGGATATTGAGGCGCGACGCCGCCATGCCGCGGAACACGGGATCGCCGTCGCTGCCGCCTTTGCGGATCACCGAGAATCCCGGGATGGTCTTCAGATAATCCGCGCCGTCATGGGCCGGGACCGGTTGGCGCGGCGCCTTGGGATCGGTCTCGACCACCAGTGGCGCATGCATCATGGGCGCGGTCACCACGACTTCACCGAGCGCGGTTGCGACAGATTTTTCCGTCGCGTCATCGCCGGTGGCTGCCACGGCCATTTGACAGACCATCAGACCGGTAATCGAACCCCAACTCCAACCGCAACTCCAACCGCAACTCAAAAACTTCATGCCCGTCTCCCTTCACGTCGTTACCAGGTCCCATGCTAACGGCGCGGCGCGGCCCGTAGAATGCGACATGATGTCGCAGGCGGTGTGCGCGACATGATCCATGTCAATCTGTGTAAAGGCGGCGACCCTGCCCACAGGCTGTGGCAGACTCCCAATGCAACGGCTTTCGGCCCTGTGCAGCAGTGTGCCGGAGCTTGCATTTCAGCTTACGGGTATAGCGATGACGCGGATTCTGCTGGCGGACGACGACGTCGAACTCTGCACGATGCTCAGCGAGTATTTGCAGGCGGAGGGTTTTGTCGTCGATACGGTCCACGACGGCGAGACCGCGTTGGCGCGCGCGCAGGCGGTCGACTACGACTTGCTGCTGCTCGATGTGATGATGCCTGGCAAGAACGGCTTCGACGTGTTGCGGGCGCTGCGACCGGCTTCGGCGTTGCCAGTGTTGATTCTGACCGCGCGCGGTGACGACGTCGACAGCGTGCTCGGTCTCGAATTGGGCGCCGACGATTATCTTGCCAAACCCAGCAATCCTCGGGTCCTGGTGGCGCGTATACGCGCCATCCTGCGTCGTGCGGCGCCGGATCCCAAAGACGCGGCCGGCCTGGAGCCGCTGCGCATCGGCGATCTGGAATTACGACCGGGGACCCGCGAGGTATTGGTGGGCGGCCGCGCGCTGAGCGTCACCAGCACCGAATATTCGGTACTGGAGGTGCTGGTCGGCTCGGCCGGTCATCTGGTGTCCAAGTCGGACCTGTCGCGCCGCGCGCTTGGCCGCGAGCTGGGGCGTTGGGATCGCGGCATCGACATGCACATCAGCAATCTGCGCCGTAAGCTCGGTAGCTTTCCAGACGGCCGTGAGCGCATCAAGACCGTGCGTGGTGCGGGTTACCAGTATCTGAGGACCTGAGGCGATGCACAGCCTGTTCTGGAAGATCTTCGTATCATTCTGGGCCGCGTTGGCGCTGTTCGCGCTGGCGACCATCCTGGCGGCGAACCTGTTTCTGGAACACCAGCGCGAGCAGCAGGGCGAGGTCTCGCCTCGCGTGCAGCTGCGCCAGGCCGTCGATGCGGCGCGGGCCGCCGCAGCGACCGGCGGCGTCGAAGGCTTGAAGAACTGGTTACGGCGTTACGACCGCCAGGAGCTGGTGCCCCTGCTGGTGATCGACGTAGAGGGTCACGAACTGTTGGGCCGGTCGGTGCCGGAGTATGTGCAGGATCGCCTGCAACGTTCCTTGGTCGCGGGCGAGGGGAGGGATCGGCGCGCTCGCGATGTCACGCTGATCCGGACGCCGGACGGCGCCCGCTATCGTCTGGTTCCCGACTTCACCGGGGTCACCCTGCAACGTCTGCTGGTCCGGCCGCGGGTCCTGGCCTTGCCGGTGTTGGTTGCGGCACTGGTGAGCGGCTTGGTGTGTTTCCTGCTGGCGCGCTATCTGACCCTTCCGCTGCGCCGGTTGCGCGATGCCGCCGGCGAATATGCCCAGGGCAATCTCGCCCTGCGCGTCGCCCCGGGGCTCGGGGACCGGCGTGACGAGATCGCCGACCTGGCGCACGACTTCGATCGCATGGCCGAACAGCTGACAGCGCTGTTGCACTCGCACAAACGGCTGCTCGGCGACGTCTCCCACGAGTTGCGTTCGCCCTTGGCGCGCCTGCAGGTCGCGCTGGAGCTGGCCCGCACACGCAGCGATGCCACGGTTCACAAGGAGCTGGATCGTATTGCGCTGGAGGCGGAGCGCCTCAACGAGATGATCGGTCAGTTGCTGGCGCTCGCCCGGCTGGAGGCCCAGGACCATCCGTCGGGGCGGGAGAGCGTCGACATGCGGGCGTTGTTGCAGGGCGTGGTCGACGACGCGCGCTTCGAGGCGGTCGACCAGAGTCGGCGTATCGAGCTGCATGCGCCCGACGCCTTGTACGTGTACGGAGATCCGAGGCTGCTGCACAGCGCGCTCGAGAACATTCTCCGCAATGCGCTGCGGCATACCGCGGAACACTCCAGCATCGACATCCGGTTGCAGCCTGACGGCGAGCGCCCCGGGTTCTTGCGAGTGGATATCTGCGACCGTGGGCCCGGGGTGCCGGAGCCCTTGCTGACTGCGCTGTTCGAGCCCTTCGTACGCGCCGACACGGCGCGCTCGCGCCAGCAAGGCGGTGCCGGGCTCGGTCTGGCGATCGCGCAACGCGCCATCCGGCTGCACGGCGGCGAGGTACGGGCCGAAAATCGTGCGGCCGGCGGGCTGCGTGTCATCGTCCGTCTGCCATCGCAGGACCCCGATCGGCTGACCGGCTCGGCCTGAGGGCCGCACAGGGCATGGTTAATCGCCGCCGCGAACCTCGATGCGGTTGATCACTTGCTCGACGCCCTCGACCCGTTCGCTCAGCTGTTCCGCACGCCGGCGCTCCGCCGCGTTGGCGACGAAGCCGTCCAGGGTCACCCGACCGCCTTCTACGATGATGCCGATCGCCGCGCCGTCGACGTCCTGCGCACCGATCAAAGCTTTTTTGACGTTCGCTTCGATCACCGCTTCAGGGCCCTTGGCCGCTTCGTCCTGCTCGGTTCCGAACAAGGCACAGCCGGCGCCGCCGAAGGACAGCCAAGCGAACATGCATAGTGCGGTGACATGCCGCATCCTCATTCCTCGCGTTGTTCCTGCTTGGTTTCGCGTTTCATGCTTTCCATGAGTCCGCCGCACAGCGGGCTGCCCTCGCCCTCGGCAGGACCGGTTTCGATCAATGGCAGCAATGCCGCGAAGGGGGCCGCCGCCGCGGAAAGCACGGCGGCTGCGCCGCGTGCGAGCACCGAGGCACCCGGGCGCAGCGCGATGTCCCCAAGTCTGCCCTCGATGTGCAACGGGCCACGCAACGAGACCGGGCTCCAGTCCTTGGGTTCCGGGCGCAATTCCAGATTCAGGGTTTCATGCTTGAGATTGATATTGCCATCGGCAAAGAACAGGGTGTCGGTGGTGTCGATCACCAGGGTCGCGACCCGCACCAGGCCGTCGTTGCTTTGCAGGTCGGCGTAGGCGCATTCAATAGGCACTTTTTCCTCGTCGCCGAGTACGGCCGCGACGCTCTCGGCGGCGTCGAGACCCGCCAGCTCCACCAGCAGCTGATCGAGATGGCCGCCGCTCATGAGCAGATACAGGCCGCCGTCGGCCGAGCCCAACAGCTTGGCGATGGAGTCGCCGGTCATCCAGAGCTTGGCGCGCCCGGCCAGCGTGCCGGCGCTCTCATCGCCGACTTCGAGGGTGCTCAACACCCGGCGCAGATCGAGATTGCGGACCTCGGCCGACAGCTGTGTCGTCACGGGCCGCGCGCTGGTCTTGGTCTGAATTTCGAGTTGGAGGGTGCCATCGCCGATCTGCAGGCTCACCGGGTTCAGGCGCATCTCGCCGTCCTGCAGTGCGAAATCGACGATCAGCTCGTCGATGGGCAGTTCGCCCGCGTTCACGCGGGTCGCCCGATAGCTGACCTTGGCATTGAACTCCTGCAGCTTTTCCACGTCGAGCGGGGCGTCGGGCAACACGCGCAGGCGATCTTGCGCCGCCGCGTCGGCGTGCTCTTCTCCGGGCGAGGCGGTTTCCCCGGCCTCGGGAGGCCCTCCACCGACCAGACTGCCGAGGTCACCGAAATTGAGCGTCTCCGACTGGAGTTCGGCGGTCACCATGGGCAACTTGCCCGCCGTATCGACGATCAGGTCGCCATGTAGATCGCTGTCGCCCACTTCGCCCGCGAAGTCGCGGAAGCGCCAGACCTTACCCTCGCGTTGGAGCTTTCCGCGCACCTGGTAAGGCGGAAGGTTTGGCAGCGCGATGGCGAGCAGCTTGTTCAGGCGCGCGGGATCCGGTCCTGCCATGTCGATTTGGAGATCGAGGCCGTCGAACGCCTGCGGATCGCGCATCGCACCCGCAACGCTGATCTGCGTCTCCTCGGCCTCCAATTCGACGCGCAGCTGATAGGGTTGCTCGCTGTCATAGAGCCCGAGCAGCGAATCGCCGCGTGCATCGAGGGCGAAAACTTCGCCGTTCAACCGGCCTTCACCCTTGATATGCAGGTCCTGCGCTTGCGCGCCGTTCGCATCGCGTGCCGCGCGGTCGCCGGACACGACCGTCACTTGCAGGTCGGTACTGCCGTCCAGCTCGCGGTAGTGCAGGCGGCCGTTCTCGATCTGCAGGCGTTCGATGTTCGGCAACCGGGTCGGTTCGGGCGGCTCTTCCTCGTCGCGCAGCTCCCAGTTGGCGCGGCCGTCGGCGTGGCGTTCCAGCAGCAGCCGTGGTTCCACCAGGCGCAATTCCGGAATGACCAGCTCGCCCGTGAACAGCGCCGGGATGTCGATGCTGACGGCGATGGCGCCGGCCTCGGCCATGACCGGCTCCTCGCTCCAGTCGGCATTCGCGAACTGCAGTGCGCCGGCCTCCAGGCGCGGACGCAACCCCCAGTCGATATCGAGATCGCCCTCGATGTTCAGGTTGCGTCCGGTTGCAGCGGCGACCGCGTCCTCGATGGGCTCTTTGAGCAGGTTCAGTGGGAACAGCAACAGCACCAGAATCAATAGGACGATCAGCGTCAGCAGCGCCGTACCAATCCACCTTGCGACTCGTCCAATGCGCATTTCAGCGGTCTCCTTTCCGCGGCGCGGGTCAGTCTTGCAGCAGCGCGTTCAGGTCCAATGCCGTCGACGGCCGGATGTCGATGCCCAGGCTATGCTGGAGCAGCGCAAGCGCGTGCCGGTGTTCCTCGGTGGTACGTGCGGCCGTGCAGTCGGCCGGGACCAGTACCTGCCAGTTGCGCATATGCGCGTCGGCCGCCGTGAACAGTACGCAGCTGTCGCTGCGGAAACCGGTCAGAATCAACCGGCTCGCGCCCAGATGCTCGAGCAGCATGTCCAGAACCGTCGACTGAAAGCCGGAGTGTTTCGGCTTCAATACGAAGTAATCGTCTGCCGCCGGCTCGAGCCGCTCCGCGAGCGGGTGACCGCGCACCGCCGGGTTGCGGCAATGCGCGACGGTCTGCCGGAAGTCCGATCGCCAGCGGCCGAAGTTGTCGTTGACGTAGACCGCCGGAATACCGGCCGTGCGGGCGCGGCGTTTGAGGTCGGCGATCCGTTCGGCGGCGGGCAGGGCCTGCGTCAACAGCGCATCGCCGCCGGAGAACTCGAGATCGTTGATGACGTCGATGAGCAGCAAGGCCAGTTTGCAGCTGTCCGGGGCATTGCCGTCCATATCCGAATCGGGCTTCGTCATCTGATTTGCCAGGCCATCCAGGGGGCTTCGCAGTGCGGCATTCGTCGTCTCCGCGCCACGCCAGGCATGGCCTCTGCCGGAAGGCAAGCAATGCCCGCGCCAGTCGCGGCCCACCCTGTTTGGAATGTTGGAACGGCGACCCGCCTGGTCCGGTAAGCCACCGCCCGGCAAAAGATCGGTCCGACGCTATTCCCGGTAGTAAGGGATAAGGGTGACGTCGACCGCGAAGTCGTCGATGTCGTCGCGCCTGTCCGCATGGTCCAGCCCACGCAGTCGCGCCTCGACCCGCGCGGCCGTGATGCGGTTCGGGTCCAGGACCTCCGGGTACAGGCGGTGACATCTGGCGATCTCATCGACGCGCTGCGCCGCCTGCTGCTCGAGACGCACGCGCGTGCCGCGATCCAGGTTTTGAAGTTCCAGCAACCAGGGCGCCTGCCAGGCGAGGAAGTCGTCCAGCAGCGCGCGTTCGGTCGCATCCGCCCAGGCGGTGGCAAGCAATAGTGGCGGGAAGTCGGAGCAGGGCAGTGAGCGGCCGATGAGCGCGGGATCGATGCCCACGCCTTCCTGACCGATCCCTGCGCCATCGCTGCTGCGCCAGAACCACTGGGCGCGTGGTCGTGCGCCGCAGGCACGATTGACCAGATCTTCCACGCACTGGCCTGCGCTGTGCTCGGCGTTTGCAGCGCCGTGCGCGTGGGGCGACGCAAACCGCATCTTGGCCACTTCGCCCGGACGCCAGCGCAGCGACTGCGGCGTCTCGCGCTTGGTCTCGTCCGTGGCAACCTCGAGTAACGCAAGCGGCCGGTCGGCCTCATCGAGCAACCAAAGTTCGTCCTGATCGCGCAATGGAAAGGGCAGGTGCCCGGCAGCCTGTTTCACCGCGTCGAGGAGATCCGTGCCGATGGCGTCGAGCCGTTCGAGGTCGGCGACATTGCGTACCGGCGAACGCTTGAGCCCGTCGCCGGCGGACCAGTCGCCGAACTTGATATCCGGAAGCACGACTTCGCGCAGGCTGCCGTCGCTCATGCGCACGTCTTCGATTTCGCCCTGTATGTACAGTGCCCAATGCACGCCGTCGCTGCTGACGGCGTCGGCGGCTTCGTTCTCGACGACGCTCAGGATGCCGCGAAAGGGATTTACGAGACGTTGACTGTAGCAATTCGGCATGCGCGCGATCGGGTTGCAAGCGGCTGCGAAACACGCCACCAGGATACCCGACTCACCGTGCCGATACACCCCGCCGCGCCAGCGAAAAACAGTTGTAACTTTGGGTCGGCGGTTTGTAAGTTTGGTCCCGATATGTCGCGCTTTTTTTGTCGCTTTGCGAGACGGCGTGCACCGGTTCGGCGCTCTCATGGGAGGCGGTTGCTGCCGGGTTTTCCGCAGCGGCTGGCACGATAGCTGCACAGAAGTGGGCCGCAGCTACAACGGAGGGTTTCGTTATGAGCGACACGAACAAGCGCGACAACCAAGGTGAAGGCGATCGCGAGTCTGCACGCCGTTACAACGAGGCGCAGCAGGAGTTCGTCGAGTCCGGCGGCGTCGAGGCGCACGAGGACGAGCGCCGGAAGGATCAGGATAAAGTCAGCGCCGAGCCGACACAGGCCGAGCGCCGGGCCGCCGCGCGCGCAGCGGAGGAGGATCCCGCCGTGCGACGCGACTATACCGTGGGCAAGAAATGAACGACAGACGGGCATCCGCCGCATGATGGATGCCCGCCATCGTCAGCCCTCAATCGCAGTATTCAACACGAGAGACGTTACTATGCCCAATATGTTTGACGAATGGCGCGCCGATCATGAATCGCACCGTACGCTGCTGGCGATGATCGACAGCGAAACGGACGACGAGCGGCGACTGGGCCTGTTCAGTCATCTGGCCCGAGAGTTGTGCGTGCATATGGCCATCGAAGAACGGACGCTGTATGCGCGACTGGCAATGTCCGAGGAGATGCGACGACGGGCGTCCCACAGCATTCTCGAGCATCAGGACATAGAGGAATTGCTGGAGACCTTGTATGCCATGGATATCGACAATCCGTATTGGCGACGCACCTTCGGCGTGTTGCGGGAACTGATCGAGCGGCACGAAGCGGAAGAAGACGAGAGCCTGTTCAGCGAGGCGGCGGAGGTGTTCGATGTCGACGACGCCGTCTTGTTGGGTCGCAATTTCGTGAAGGAGAGGCGGCGGATCGCCACCGAAACCTTCACGCCCGCCAACGTCTGACAGCGTTGCTGCCCGGCCACTGAGGCGACCGTATCGGACCGCCTCAGTGGCCGGGCATCCGGTCAGGCTGCGAAGCGTTTGAATACCAGCGTTGCGTTAGCGCCGCCGAAGCCGAAGCTGTTCGACATCACGGTATCCAGACGCGCGTTCTCGACCGGCTCCCGTACGATCGGCAGATCGGCGGCCTCCGGATCAAGCTCCTCGATATTCGCGCTGGCGGCGATGAAGCCCGCCTCCTGCATCAACAGGGAATAGATCGCTTCGCAGACGCCGGCGGCGCCGAGGGCGTGGCCGGTCAGCGATTTGGTGGACGCGATGGGCGGTGCCTGGTCGCCGAACACCGCGCGCACCGCTTCCAGTTCTTTGGTATCGCCGACCGGCGTGCTGGTGCCGTGCGCGTTGATGTAGTCGATCGCGCCCTCGACATGCTCGAGGGCCTGGCGCATGCAGCGGACGGCGCCCTCGCCCGAGGGCGCGACCATGTCGTAACCGTCCGAGGTCGCCCCGTAGCCGACCAGCTCCGCGTAGATTTTTGCCCCGCGCCGACGCGCGTGTTCCAGGTCCTCCAGCACCACCAGACCGCCGCCGCCGGAGATCACGAAGCCGTCGCGATTGACATCGTAGGGGCGCGAGGCCTGTTCCGGTGTTGCATTGTATTTGGAGGACAATGCGCCCATCGCGTCGAACAGGCAGCTCATGGTCCAGTGCACCTCTTCGCCGCCGCCGGCGAAGACGATGTCCTGCTTGCCCATTTGGATCAGTTCGGCGCCATGGCCGATGCAGTGCGCACTGGTCGAACAGGCGGAGCTGAGCGAATAGCCGACGCCCTTGATGCCGAAGGCGGTGCCCAGGATCGCCGAGGTGGTCGAGGACATGGTCTTGGTCACGGCATAGGGGCCGATCTTCTTCACGCCCTTCTCGCGCAGGATGTCGGCGGCGAGCACCACATTGGCCGTGGAGGCGCCGCCGGAGCCAACGATCAGGCCGGTACGCGGATTCGAAATCATTGCTTCGTCGAGTGCGGCGTCTTCCAACGCCTCGCGCATCGCCAAGTAGTTGTACGCGGCAGTGTCGCCCATGAAGCGGCGCAATTTACGATCGATCGACGCCTCCAGATCCAACCCGAGAATCGGACCGTAAACCTGGCTGCGAAAGCCCAGCTCCTTATATTCTTCACTGAAGCGGATGCCCGAGCGACCAGCGCGCAGCGCCTCCAGGACCTCGTGTTTGTTGTTGCCGATGGAAGAGACGATGCCGATACCGGTAACGACAACCCTACGCATTGCAATGACCTCAGAAGTTTTCAGTGGAGGTGAAAAGGCCGACGCGCAGATCTTTGGCGACGTAGATCTCGCGTCCATCCACAGACATGATGCCGTCGGCGATGCCCATGAAGAGCTTCCGTTTGATGACGCGCTTCATGTCGATCTGGTAGGACACCAGCCGATTCTTCGGTGTCACTTGTCCAGAGAACTTGATCTCGCCGCCACCCAGCGCGCGGCCGCGACCGGGGCCGCCGCACCAACCGAGGTAGAACCCGATCAGTTGCCACATGGCATCGAGTCCCAGGCAGCCGGGCATGACCGGATCCCCTTCGAAGTGGCAGCCGAAGAACCACATGTCCGGCGCTATATCCAATTCGGCGCGGATTTCGCCTTTCCCATAGGCGCCGCCTTCCTCG
>JBAYTM010000012.1:0-15332 GCA_041675685.1 Thiohalobacteraceae bacterium | reverse complement strand
TCACAGGACTGGCGGCGCGAATACGCTTACGTTCTTTATGTAATCGACGGATGCTGTCGCCGACATGAGATCACACTGCTACACTTGCGCCACTTCGCGTTTCCGGCCAGCGGGTACGCGCACACGCTCCGAAGTTTCCAACTAAAGAATCTATGAGGTACCTGTCATGAGTGCACAAATGTCTGTTCCAATCGACGGCGAAGGCTTTCTGGTCAATCGCGACGACTGGTCCGAAGAGGTCGCGCGCGAACTTGCCCATACGGATGGCATGGAGATTAACGACGAGATCATGAATCTCATCCAGGAGGCGCGGCGTATGTATGACGAGGATGGCGTGGTGCCGCCGATCCGTAAATTCGCCAAATCAATGGGTGTAGACAGCAAGCACTTGTACGACGTATTCAAGAAAGGCCCCATGAAGGTCATATGCAAATGGGGTGGGCTGCCGAAACCCACCGGTTGCGTATAAAGCGGACACCTCCCCGCTGGCGTCGTGCTCGCCGGCGCCCGATCATCCCGGCCATCGGTGCGGCTTTGCGAGACACCGATGGCCGGCCGTTTCCGCCAACCTGCTCGCGGTCCGCGTCCGAGTCCGCCACCACCCCGCTGGCCGAGGAGGCCGGAACGGACGGGAAGTCGTAGAGCTGTTGCAGCAAATCAACCGCGCGGTTCTGCGCGACGTCCGGATGCAGCGTTCCCGCGGAGATCTCGGCCCGATAGCGCGTGCGCGGCGTCGCCAACTTCAATTCAGCGCGCGTACCAGTTCCAGGACTGCCGCCGCGTGTCCTTTCGCGGTTACACCATACAGCGCGTGGCGAATGACACCCTCGCGATCGATCACGAAGGTCGATCGCTGTACGCCGAATCTTTTGACGCCGTCTTTCTCCTTCTCCTGCCAGACGCCGTATTGTTCGCAGACTTCGCCGTCCACGTCCGCCAGCAACTGAACCGCCAATCCATGCTTGTCGCGAAAGGCCGCATGGCTACTGCAATCGTCACGGCTGACGCCAAGCACGATGCAATCGGCGCGCTCGAATTCGTCCGCGAGCTGCGTGAATTCGATCGCCTCCAGCGTGCAGCCCGATGTATCGTCCTTGGGATAGAAATACAGCACGACATGCCGCTGGCCGGCCTGGGCCGACAAGCTGAACTTGCGCATATCGGAATCGGGAAGGTCGAAATCCGGTGCCGTTTGACCGGGCTGCAACATAAGGAAAACCTCCGCGTTGGTTTATGCGCGGCAGTTGGCAGCCGGCGCGAACGAGCCGGCATTATAGGTCCGCGAACAGATGCGCGGAACCTTGAAGTGACAGTGGTTGATCCGGCCGTAAGTCCGGCGGATGTCACCGTCGCGCGACATCAATCGGCACGCCGCGGCGCCAGGACCTCGCGCGCTTCCCGGCTGCCCATCTCTTCACCGTGACGATAGGCGCGGCCCCAGGCGAGCGCCTCATAGCCTTCGAGAAGATCCGCCCGATCGGCCTGAACACGTCCGGCCAGTTGCCCGCCGTATCCGAGCTCCTGCAACGCGATCAACATGCCGTTGGCATAGCCGCGGTTGTACCAGAGCTGCTCTTGATCGGGTCGGTCGATGAACGCGGCGTTCTCGGTTTGGAGTCGCTCGGCCAATTGCAGCAGGCGCTCCAGGAGGATATCGGCTGCGGTCGGGTCATGCATCGCATTCTCAAAACTGTGGGCTCGGGCGCAGTTTACTCGAGCACGCTTGGACGGGAACAGGCGCCTTCCGCAGCCGTCTCCGGTAAAATGCCTGGAGCTATTGGCAAGGACTCGATCGCATGAAGCTCGTCTCTTTCAACACCAACGGCATTCGCGCCCGCCCCCACCAGCTGCAGCACCTGGTCGACCGCTATCAGCCCGACATCATCGGCATCCAGGAGACCAAGGTCCACGACGACGAATTTCCGCGCCGTGCGATCGAGGAGCTGGGATATCGCGCGCACTATCATGGTCAGAAGGGTCATTACGGAGTCGCCCTGCTGTCGCGTACGGCGCCGTCCGAAGTCATGAAGGGCCTGCCCGGGGATACCGAGGATGCGCAGCGTCGGCTTATAACCGCCAGATACCCGCTCGCACAGGGCACCCTGACCGTCATCAATGGCTACTTCCCGCAAGGCGAGAGCCGCGCTCACCCGACCAAATTTCCGGCCAAGCAGAAGTTTTATGCGGAACTGCTCGCCTGGCTGGAACAGGAGCATGAACCGCAGGATCATCTGATCATCATGGGCGATATGAACGTTGCGCCGCTCGATTGCGATATCGGCATCGGCCCGGACAACGCAAAGCGCTGGCTGAAAACCGGCAAGTGCAGCTTTCTCCCCGAAGAGCGCGCCTGGTACGAGCGGCTCAGCGCCTGGGGTCTGAGCGACAGTTACCGCGCCGTGCATGCCGAGCGCGCCGACCTGTTCAGCTGGTTCGATTACCGCAGTCGCGGCTTCGAGGCGGAACCCAAACGTGGCCTGCGCATCGACCATATCCTGGTCACGGCGCCGCTGCTGAAAGGCTGCCGGGATGCCGGCATCGCTTATGATATACGGGCCATGGAGCGACCGTCCGACCACTGTCCGGTGTGGGCGGAGTTCGAGCTGTAGCACGCCGCCTCGCGAAACGCTTGCAGTTGCGCGGAATCGAGGCCAGTCTGTTGCGGTGCAAATAAGGCGGACAGCAACCGTCGGCGCAAACAAAAATACCCAAGGGGGGGCTATGCAGCTGGCAGCGCGCGTACAGGCCTATCTGGAGCAACAGCGTACGGCCTACGCATTGATCCCGCACACACCGACCGAGACCCTTCCCGAAGCGGCGGCGGCGACCCATATCGATCCGCAACACCTGGCCCGCGCGGTCCTGCTGGAAGATGAAAAGGGCGTGTTCCTTGCGATACTGCCGGCAACCTACCTGATCGATTTCCGCGCCCTGCGCGAATGCTGTGGCCGCAATTGCAAGCCGGCGGGCCCCGAACAGCGCGCGGCAATATTCACGGACTGCGAACCCGGATCGGTGCCGCCGCTGGCGGAGCCTTATGGTCTGCAGGCCGTGGTCGACTCGCAGCTCGCGAGCAGCGGTCAGATCCACTTCGAGGCCGGTTTCCACAATTGCCTGGTGCGTCTGCAAAGCGGAGATTTTCAGGCCCTCCACCGCAACAGCCAGCATGCCACCATCGCACGGCCGTTGAGTACCCTGGAAAGCCGCGACGCGCGTGACTTCATGTTGCCGGGGGAATTCGGCCGGCAACATCCCCTGACCGATCTGCGACCACTCGAGGACATCCGCCAGAGTCTCGAAAAGATCGAGCGCCTGCCCGGCTTGTCGGAAATGACGCATCGCTTATTGCGCCTGTATCAGGACGCCGACGCGACCAGCCGGGATTTGACCGGGTTGATTGAGGCCGACGCGCACTTCAGCGCGCAGATCATCCGCTATGCCAGGGCAGCCTTGTTCGAACAAAGGGGTAGAGTCGATACGCTTCCGCAGGCGATAGAGCGCGTGCTCGGCCTGGATACGACGCTCAATATCGCACTGGGTCTCGCTGCCAGCCGAACCTTTCGTAATCCTGCCGATGGCCCGCTCGGCCTCCAGGCCTTCTGGAAACAGGCTGCCTACAGCGCCGCCCTCGCGCACTTGCTGGCCACTACGGTAGACCCGGGTTCCGGTATCAAGCCCGGGCCGGCCTATCTCTCCGGGTTGCTGCATAATTTCGGCTATCTGCTGACCGGCCAACTGTTCCGCGCGGAATTCTTTCTGCTCAACCGCGTGGTCGCGGCCAATCCCCAGATTCCGGTCTCAGCCATCGAACGGCGCGTCCTCGGCATCGAGCACAGCGAGACCGGTGCCCGCCTGATGGCGGCCTGGAACCTGCCGGAGTCCGTGGTGGTGAGCTGTCGCGAGCACCACAACGAAGACTACCGCGGCGATCAGGAGGGCTACGCCCGATTGATGCTGTGCGTCGACCATCTGCTGCGCGCGCATAGCATCGGCGAAGGTGCGGACGGCGACCCGCCCGGGGCGATTCTGGAAGCGCTGGGACTCGATCTTGCCCGCGCCCGGGAGTCGACCCAGAAAGTCATGGCGTCCGCCGATACTCTGGACGCCATGGCACGTCAGCTGGCGACCGCTTAGCCGGCGGATACTGGCGTATCTGCGTGCACAGGCGGAAAACGCCGCACCTCGATCCGCCAGCCGCGCGCTGCCGCCAGAAGGATCAGACAGGAAGGACCGCCGAAGGTGCGCATGCGACCTGCCGCACCGGGGTTGAGCACCCAGGGCAAGGCGTCTTGATCGCATATCAGACGATGACTGTGTCCGTACACGATGGCGCGCGCGTCCGGGAACTGCTGCCGCAGGCGTGAATGACGTCGGTCGACGCTGCCCGCACGATGCCCGTGCACCACCGCCAAGGTTCCGCCCGGCAATGTCAGACAGCCGGTCGTTGGCAGCGCAACCAGCACGTCTTCGTCCTCTGCGGGCCATTTGGTCGCGGTATCGTTGTTGCCGCGTACCGCCACCAGGTCCCGACGCGGTTGCAGCGCCGCGAGCACGCCGGCATTACCGACATCGCCAGCGTGCACGGCATAGTCGCACGCCGCGACTTCCGCGGCGATGCGGGCGTCCAATGTGCCGTGGGTATCGGACAACAGGGCTACCCGCACCGGCGACCGGGCCGCCATGACCGTTACGGCAGCGCGCCGAGATCGAATCGGCCGCGATACTCGAAGGGCAGCGTGACCGGCCGTCCTTCCAGCGCCACCTTGCCCGTCAGGCGGTAATCGACGCTTCCGGCCTGCCGGCCCTGGGCGTCGCGCAATTGCTCCAATACCCGCCGGAGATCGCTCACCACGTCGACCTCGAGCACCGCCTCGCCGAAACGCGGCACCTCGACGGCCGCGGGACTGACGCCTTGCGCGAATTCGCGTTCATTGATGAACAGACGGCAATGTACCCCGGAGATCGGTAGTGCCGTGTCATTGGGGTTCTGCAGTCGCAGTCGCAATCGATACCGCTGCTCGAACAAGGTCGCTTCACGTAACTGGATTCCCGCCAAGGTGAGGACCGGCGGTTCCAGTTGCTGGCGCAATGCCGCACAACCGCCAATCAGCAGCGCCAGCAACCCGATAAAGAGCATTCTGGGATTCAAGCCATTCTCCCTTGCGCGTCGGTCGATAAGTTGTTGTGATTGTAGCCTTCCCCTGCCACCCAGGTCGCCACGCACGATGCACCGGTTTCCCAACTGGCGTTCCCTGTTCCCGAATCTGACCGTCGATGCCGGACTCGACGCACTACTCGGCTGCGGGCAACGTCTCGAGCTACCCGCCAAGACGCCGGTATTCGCGCCCGGAGCGCCTTGCCGCAACTATCTGCTGGTGGCGGCCGGCCGGGTCCGGGTGCAACTCTTGACTGCCGGCGGTCGTGAGGTGGTTCTTTACCATGTCGGCGCAGGCGAATCCTGCGTCCTGACCACCTCCTGCCTGTTGGGCCGGACCTCGTATCCCGCCGAGGGCGTAACGGAGACCGCGGTCACGGCGCTCGCGTTGTCGGCAGGGGATTTCGACCGGGGTCTCGACAGCTCGCCCGGGTTTCGGCGCCTGGTGTTCGGCAACCTGGGAGACCGCCTCGCTGGCGTGATCCTGCGCATGGAGCAGGTCGCGTTCGGACCGATCGACGGCCGATTGGCCGGCAGCCTGCTCAAGCTCGCCGCGCAAACCAACCCAGTGCGACTTACACATCAGGCGCTGGCAATTGAGCTCGGCTCGGCCCGCGAAGTGGTATCACGGCATCTGAAGCGCTTTGAAGACCAGGGCTGGGTCCGCTTGGGTCGCGGCAGCGTGGAGCTGCTGGATCCAGTCGCGCTGGAGCAACTCAGCCGTTCTGGTCGAGAGTGACCGGGTCACTGAAAGATCCGTGCGTTCCGCGCATGCTGAAGGCTCGGATCTCAACAGGAGCACAATACCATGCACCAGAATGTCGGCGGCATCGACCGCGTCCTTCGCGCCCTCATAGGATTGGGCCTGATCAGCTTGGTCTTCGTCGGTCCGCAAACCCCATGGGGCTGGATCGGCGTCGTGCCGTTGTTCACTGCGCTGATCGGCTGGTGTCCGGCCTACCTGCCGTTTGGCATCAAGACCTGCAAGGTGCGTTGATTTCAGCCGCGGCTTACACCGCGCCGCAAGGGACGAGTCCGACCCGGTATTCGTCGCCGGCCTCTTCCACCCGAAATCGCATCCAGTCCGGGGGCATGCTGTGCCAGGTAACGGCACAGCATGGCGATGTCGCGGCTGTCGTTGATCGTGACGGCATTCAGTAGCCGACCGATTACGAACTGGTTGCGCTGCGTCTGAACGGGACTGAGGACGCGCTCGCCGTTGAGGTCAATCCCCCGGTCCATGTCCGCATCCATGCGCTGCACATAGGCAAACTGCATCCGCGCCAGCCCGTCGCGCTTGTCGAAGCTATACGCCTCGACACCGTTGAGATAGATCCTCAGGCAATCGGCCATTGAAACTAAACCATACCCGGTTTCACGAATTCGACTTTAACCTCTTTGGCATAGGCACGATCGAAAACCAGATCGAAGGACAGCGCCTCGCCACGCGTCGTCGCGCGTACCTGTTTCATATCGGGCATGCGGTTGGCTAGGTAGGCGAGCATTGCCGCCGCGACCGGTTCCTCGCCGGCCTGTACGGCCTGCAATAGCTGCATAGCGATGAACTGCGCCCGCTGCAAGGCGTCCGGCGCAGTGATCTGCATGCCGCTCAGCACGATGCCTTGGTCCATACGCGCGTCCATACGCCCCAGGTAACGCGACTGCGCTTCGTCCAGCGGCGCGCTGCGCCGATATTCGAGCTGCGATACGCCGTCCAGCACGACCACCAGGTTGTCATTCTTCATAAAAGGGCTCGTTGCGGCATACGATGCGCGCTATTGTAGGCGACTCGCACGGAATCAGGACAGGCATGGCAGCTAGCGCACGATTGATCCGGGACTCGGGACGACGAATGACTGAAGATCAAACCACACAAACGACGTGTCTCTATTGTGGAGAGCGCTACGCGACCAACGTCGACCGCTGTCCGCACTGCGACGCCCCCGCGCACCAGCGGCCCCAGGAGCGGTTGCGCCGGTTCCGCATATTCGTAGCTCTGCTGGCACTGGCCTGCCTGGTGTTGATTTTTTGGTTGCCACGCTGAGGGGCCTCGAGGCTAGCCGCGCTGGAGCAGGTCGCGCAGGTCGATCACTGCGGCGTTTGCGCGGGCGATATAGTTGGCCAT
This sequence comes from Thiohalobacteraceae bacterium, assembly GCA_041675685.1. Lineage (GTDB taxonomy): Bacteria > Pseudomonadota > Gammaproteobacteria > Thiohalobacterales > Thiohalobacteraceae > JAHJQQ01. Next base: position 8,052 of record JBAYTM010000012.1, on the reverse strand, counting down.
CGTGAGCGAGTAGTTGGCGAACAATCCGAAGCCGCTGCCGTTGAGGATCACCGGGCTCGTTGTCGCTTGCTGCGTGGCCTCCAGCTCGCGAATGACTTGGCGTAGCGATATCACCGCGTTCTTACGCTTCAGGACTTCGTCGAAATCCTGCTCCACGGCATTGAGTATGTGCAGCAGCGCCCAGGTCGCACCGCGCGCCTCGTAAAACACATCGTCCAGTTCCCGCCAAGGCGTTGTTACCACCACCACGCCGCCACCCGGCGTCGCCTGCCGTGCCGCCGTGTCTCCCGATAGATCGGTGTTCACACGTACCTGGCCGACACTGGCGCTCAGCCGTTGCGACAGACTGCCAAGCCGCTTCTCGACGATCTGCAGATACTGCACGAGGTTATCGGCGCGGGCGTAGAACTGCGCATTCTGATCGCTGCGGTCGGCGAGGCGCATCGCATAGCGGGCCAACGCATCGATGCCCGCGCGATACTCACCCTCGGTTGCCGGCAGAATCCACGAGTCATTCTGAAAGTTGAACTGCGGCTCCGCCCGTGCCAGATCCGCGTCTTCGGTCGATTGGGACTGCGAGCGTGAGATGTGATTGCGCAGCCCGGCCGCGCCATCCCGAAGCATGACGAGGGCGCCGAACTCCCAATTCGGGATGTTGTCGAGCCAGACCCCGGGCGGCATGAGATCGTTGGAGAGATAGCCGCCGCGCTTCTCCAGCAACACTTCACCGACCTGCATCAGCGCGCTGACAAAGGTATAACCGGTGACCAGTTGCCCCTGTTCCTGGCCGATGCGGTCCAGGGCCACCCGGCGTACGTCGAACCGCTCCGGCTCAGCGCTCCAGTACGCCCCGAGCGCGCCGAGCAGCACCACCAAGGTCGCCATGATCAATCCGGCACTCCACCACCAACCGCGCTCCCTCAGCGTGGCCGGGTGGTACAGCTGCCGCAGACGGCGCCATAGCCGCTGCAGCACGTTCATCAGCCTGCCAAACCAGTCTGCAAGTCGTTCTATCACGCGGTATTCCTTTCAGGTCGTTCGGGGGCGCTAAAGATAGCATCCCCGACACCGGGACCCCCGCTAAAGCCGGCGCCTGCGACTGTCGCTCCAATTGCTTACAGGAAAATCGGTGGATAGAGACCTGCTCCGCGCGCGCCGCACTCGCCATATAAGGGTGTTCGGGCACGGCCGACGCGGCCGCCCCCGACGCTTTCAGAAACATCTTAACATAGTGTATTTTAACACTTTAATTGATTTTCCTTCGGCGACCCCTCGCTTCGGCACGAGCCTAAAGCGAGCGAAATGGTCGAAGCGGCACACAAGGTGATCATTTCTGACACATACAATTTTGCTAATATGCCAGCCCCGGGACGACAAGGATGCCACCGCCTGCAGGGATGGGCAGGGCCGGCACGACAACGAAAACGCGGGATTGGGGGATAACTATGAATACCAAGCGGATCTACGCCGCCATCACGGCGTGCGCCGCCGCGCTGCTCGGCGGGCAGGGAACGGCGCATGCCGCAGGCATCGAGCTTGCGGCCTTCGGCAGCTTTCAGAATATTGTCGCAGGCCCCAAGACCAGTCAGTGGCTGCAGAACAACGACGAAGTGACCGATGCGGTGCTGCTGTGGGGCGACGTCGGTTGCCATCAGTGCGATTTGACCAGCCGGCTGATTTTCGACGGGCTCGGCAGCATGCACAAGCCGACCTTTGCGAGCTTGCCCGTCGGCACCGCCTTCCAGGTCGGCTATTTCTCGTTTCTGAACGGCACCCCGGGTCACCGCAGGACCAATGTCAGCGCGCTGGATTTATCGCTGTCGTTCCATACCACGGAAGGCGCGATCGGCGACTTCGTGTTCGGCGTGACGATCGACAACACGCACGACAAGCAGAAGAAAGGCAATGCAGACCATTTGACACTGGTCTACGATCAGGGTCCGTACAGCTTCAGTTATGCTGGACAGCTTTACAGCTTGGATTTTCTGGGCCTTTCCACGGACGGAGGCAAAAGTTTCACCGATAGCCTCACCGTGCCGGAAAACGAGAAGCTGGCATCGGGGCTGTTTGCGACGATCACCGCCAAGTCGACACCTCCGATCGAGCCCGTGCCGGTACCCGCCGCGGCTTGGTTGCTCGGCTCGGGACTATTGGGCCTGATCGGATTGGGCCGTCGTCGATGAACCAATGAGCTTTACAGTCTCGGAACTCTGATGGGAACCTATGCCGACCGCCTGTCCAAGGCGGTCGGCCATACTGGATTCAGGCCTGCGGATCCTCCGCAAACACGTCGAACAACTGCTGCTTCAACACTTGCGCCTCGCGGCGTTCCTCGAGTCGGCGTCGCGCCAGCGCCTGCCGCAACGCGCTTTCCGCGCCACGCCCCTTGACCGCCGCCTTGCTCATATCCCGGGCGAAGGCGTTACTGCGTCTGAATGGGTTCATATGCCCCCCTACATCAAATAGAAGGATGGAACGGGTCTGTTGCCGGTACACTGCGCGGCAATACGAAAATTAGCGGCGGTCGGCAAAACCGCCTTTAACAATTGCTGTGACCAGGGACACAACTCCGGACCGGACCGCCCACACCGCACGCCCCCCGGCGCGTCGCGCGGCCTCACTGTCGCTGCGGTTGACGCGTCTGGGGTTCCGCTACATCGGGCCGCATCTGCGCGGTACGGCCGGACGCTTGGCCTATCGTTTGTGGTTTTCCACGCACCGGCATCCGGAACCCAAGCGCGAGACGCAGTGGCTGGCCGAGGCGCGCATCGACCGGCTGGATTGGCGTAATCGGCATCTGACCCGTTACCAGTGGGGCGCGGCCGCCGCCCCGGCAGTACTGTTGGTTCATGGCTGGAACGGTCGCGGGACGCAGTTAGGCGCATTCGCCACGTCGCTGACGCAGGCGGGCCTGCGCGCCGTGACCTTTGATGCACCCGCGCATGGCCGAAGCCCGGGAAGCAGCACCAACATCCTCGACTATGCGGAGGCGATACGAATTGTGGCGGACGCAAGTGGCCCGCTGGTCGGGGCCGTCGCGCACTCGTTCGGGGTGCCGGCAAGCGCCTGGGCCTTGCGCCAAGGCCTTGCACTGCCTCGGTTGGTTTCCATCGCGGCGCCGGCGGACGCCGAATTCCTTCTGGACCGATTTGCCGCGACGTTACAGATTCCCGCGGTCGTGTTGGCCGATATGCGCCGAAGGGTCGAACGGAAGTTCGGCATGGACATCTTCGCCCGCCTGGCGACGGAGACGATACTCGCGGGTCAGAATCTTCCCGGGCTCATCGTCCACGACCGCAGCGACCGGGAGGTCCCGAGCGATCACGCCGAGCGGTTGCATCGTGCCTGGCCGGCCTCACAGCTGCTATTCGTCGACGGCCTGGGGCACCAGCGCCTCCTGCGTGACCCCGGGGTAGTCGCCGCCACAGTGGCGTTCCTGACCGATGGGGATACCGGCGGCGTTCGCCAAGCCAAGGCCACGGCGGCTATTATGCAGCCCCGCGAAGAACCAAGAGGTAGCAACTCAATGAAGCGATACGGTATCAGGGGCCGGCTCCCGCCCGGCGATCCGATGCGCGCCGCACACCTGCTCGGGGAAGACTGGGAGTGGACACGCTGGTATGAGAGCGAAGCGGAGCGCGATGCCGCGTTCGCCGACATGCATGAGCAGTTCCGATACTATCGGCGCGGCGACCAGCCCAGTCAGGTGCTTAGCAAGATAGAGCGGGATGCCTGATCCCGCGCTCTGGCAGAAACTTCAGGCGGTACCGCATCCTGTCGGGCCGCGGCCCTAGGCCCGCGCGACCGGCTTTCCGCAAGCCTCTCCTGCACGCTGCGTGGCAACGAACGCCGAGATCAAGCGGCATGCGGGATCCACATAACGTTTATCCAGCGCCATCGCGCGCTCGAGCACCTCGACACCCCGGGGCTCCTTGCTCGCCAGGAAGAACTTGCCGACACCGAACGCGATCCGCGCATCGTCCGGATTGATGGCCAGAATACTTTCGTAGGCCTCGCGCGCGTCTTCGGCAGTCCCATAACGCTTGACCAGGGCCGCGTAACTCATCGCCTCCTCGCCCCGCAACCCGTGCTTGGCCATGACCTTCCGCAACGTCTCCAGACGTTCATACTGCCTCTGGAATTTTTCATGCCGCCGCTTCCATTCTTCGCGATGTTCTTCCGCCCAACGCGCGTCGCAGCGATCGACAATCCACTGATGACCGGCGCCGAGCAGCCGATGCGCCGCGCTCGGGCCCGTGGGTCGCCGATAGGCGATGTCGCCGTGGCCGATTTCGCGCAGACGCGCCTTCAAGCCGGGATCCTGATCATCGCTGCGCCATTTGCCGACGAATGCCTCGCGAATCCACAGCTGGACGACGTCGTTGTCGACACGCCGCTGAAAAACCGCTTCCAGATTGCGAAACACCTTGAAACTCGGAGTGGCCGAATGCTCGGCCGTGCGGTAAACCGTGGGCCAGTAGTGCTCGCTAAGGAAGCGCGCCATGACGACTTCCCCGGCGATCATGTCGACCACGAGATCGTCGGCAGCGATCTCCAGTGCATAGTAATCACGGCGCAGCCGATGCCCCACGTCGAGGCGTTGCGCCAACAACGTCAGCAGCGGCACGTACCACGCCGTAAAGCCGCGGTACAACAACGCGGCCGGTGACCGCCCGCCTGCAACGGCGGTGCGGTATTGCGCCCAAGTGCCGGCCAGTTGTCTGATCCAGCCAGCGACATCGGAGCGCACGGCCGACAGTTCACCGAGGCAGGACGCCAACAGGCATTTGAACTGCTCTAGGGTCAGGCATTGCAGGGTCGGCATGCCGGCGACCAGGACCTGCCGGAACAGAAACGGGTAACCGTTGCGCGGGACGCGATAAACGCGCAGCTGGGCATACTCGGACAGATGCACGTCGGTAATCGCGGGTGCCTTGAAGGTCGCACGCATTTCGTCGACGAGCGCGAACAGTTCAGGCGTCTGCTGCTGCAGCACCGGCTCCCCCTCTGGCACCCCGACACGCAAGCGCCACAGCGAAACGCTCAAGGTTGCGGACAGCACCAAGAAAACTATATCCGGCCAAGCGCCGGCGAGGGCCGATAGGCCGGCCTCCTGCAGCGCGGAACCAAGCTTGAACAGCAATACGAGCGTGGCGGCAGGGAACAGTAGCGGCAATGTATAGCCCAGGAGGGCGAGAGCGACACCCAGGCCCAGTAGCAATGCCGGCCGGACCGGAAGTAACCGGGCCGCGATCAGGGCCTGCAGCCGCGCGCCAGCGGGCATCGGTTGTTCGACGGTCGATTCATCGTGCATAGTGGGTCCTTTGGCGATGCGGATATCCGAAAGTGTCGGCAGGCCGCGCCAGGACTGTGCGATCAAGGTCACGACTAGAGACATGCGGCGGCCTCCATCGCTTCGATTACCGTACTCCGTCACATTTTGACGGCGACCGCCTCGACCGCACACTAGTGTGCCTCGCTGATGAACGCGGCTCGGACTCGACCGGTGGGCCGAACCACAGGCCCTGTCCGAACGACAACAAGGAATTGAGCGCATGCAATCGGGTCCGGCTATTCTGGTTGGCAAAGGCGAATCGCCACTCCACCTGCTTCCACCCATGGCGAATCGCCACGGCCTGATCGCCGGTGCGACCGGCACCGGCAAGACCGTCACCCTGCAGGTGCTGGCCGAAGGCTTTTCCCGAGTTGGCGTGCCCGTGTTCGTGGCGGACGTCAAGGGAGATCTGTCGGGACTCAGCCAGGCCGGCGAGCGCAAACCCAAGCTGCTGGAACGCGCAGAGCGCGTCGGCATGGCGGACTTCCGACCGCATGCCAGCCCAACCGTATTCTGGGACCTGTTCGGCCAGCAGGGGCACCCGATTCGCGCGACGGTCTCCGACATGGGGCCGTTGTTGCTGGCGGACCTGCTGGGCCTCAACGATACGCAGCAGGGCGTTCTCGATATCGCCTTCAAGCTCGCGGACGACCAGGGGCTGCTTCTGCTCGATCTGGCCGACTTGCGTAGCCTGCTCGTATTCCTGGCCGACAACGCCAAAGAGCTCAAAGCGGACTACGGTCACCTGACCGGCGCATCGATCGGTGCGATACAGCGCAGCCTGCTCTCACTCGAACAGCAAGGTGCGGCCAGGTTTTTCGGCGAGCCTGCCCTGGATCTCCAGGATCTACTACGGACGGATGCATCCGGCCGAGGCGTCGTCAACATCCTTGCCGCCGACGTGCTCATGCAGACGCCGAAACTTTACGCCACTTGCCTGTTATGGCTGCTCGCGGAATTGTTCGAGGAACTTCCCGAGGTCGGCGATCTGCCGAAACCCAAACTGGTGTTCTTCTTCGACGAGGCGCACCTGCTGTTCGACGATGCACCGAAGGCGCTTCTACGCCAGATCGAACAGACGGTGCGGCTCATCCGCTCCAAAGGCGTGGGGGTGTACTTCGTAACCCAGAACCCGCTCGACATACCGGATGAGATTTTGGGCCAACTCGGCAATCGGGTGCAGCATGCATTGCGCGCCTTTACACCACGCGATCAGAAAGCGGTACGCGCCGCGGCACAGACGCTGCGCGCCAACCCGGCACTCGACACCGAGGCCGCGATGACCGAACTGGGCGTCGGCGAGGCGCTGGTCTCACTGTTGGATGCGGAGGGTCGACCCGGGATCGTGCAACGCACCTTGATCTGTCCGCCGGCTTCCCGCATCGGGCCGGCCTCCGCGGCAGAGCGCAACGAAATCATGCAACGCAGCCCTTTACGCGGGAAGTACGACCAGACCATTGATCGTGAATCGGCCCACGAGCGTCTGGAGGCCCGTGCGCTACGGACTGCCGCGACCCGTCCTGAGGTCGCAGCGGCGCCTTCGGCCCGTCGCCCAGGCCGACAGCGCCAGGGCGTGGGTGAGACCTTTGCCAAAAGTCTGGCCCGCACCCTGGGCGGTTCGTTGGGGCGGCGGATCCTCCGTGGCATGCTCGGCGCGATCACGAAGGGGCGTTGACGGAGGACGATCTTCCCGGCAGCGGCGCAACCCGATTGGCGTTCGCTCTGTTCCGGAACCGATTTGGAACGCCATCTTGGGTTCAGGGACCGCTGCGAGCCGGTCGTATACACTCACACTTCGTGACCCACTACACTCGCAAGCCCGGAGCAATCGGGCGGCCCTCGCGTCACCGAGCCCTGAATTCGCAAGCGCTGCATCCCGCGCGGACAACATTCGACGAATCGATGGACGACAATCTACTACTGCGTTACAGCCGACAGATCCTGCTGCCGGACTTCGGCATCGAGGCGCAGGAGCGCCTGCTCGCTGCGCGTGTGCTGATCGTCGGCGCCGGCGGGCTCGGCTCCCCGGTCGCGCTGTACCTCGCTGCAGCGGGCGTCGGCACGCTCACGATCGCCGATTCCGATCAAGTCGACCTTTCGAATCTGCAACGACAGATACTGCACGGTGAGCGCGACATCGGCCGCGCGAAGGTTGATTCGGCCAAGGCGCGCCTCGCGGCTCTGAATCCAGCCGTCGAGGTGATCGCGCTGAACAGCCGGCTGGCAGGCCCTGCCCTGCAGGAACAGGTCGAGGCCGCGGATCTCGTGGTCGACGCGTGCGACAACTTCGACACACGTTTCGCCATCAATGCCGCCTGCGTGGCGGCCCGCAGACCGCTGGTTTCGGGGGCGGCGATCCGCATGGAGGGTCAGGTGGCGGTATTCCGTCCCGATTTGGCGGACAGTCCCTGTTATCGTTGCCTATACCGCGAGGGCATGGATGCCGAACAGACCTGCGCCGAGAACGGTGTGCTCGCGCCCATAGTCGGCATCGTCGGCAGCATTCAGGCGCTCGAGGTCATCAAGATACTGACCGGCGTCGGCACCACGCTATGCGGCCGCCTGCTGATCGTCGACGGCAAGACGCTCGAGATTCGGACACTGAGACTTCGTCGCGACCCTGATTGCCCGGTGTGCGCGGCGTCGAACGGCGCACCGCTCATGGATCAGAGATAACGCGACCAGTCGCGCGAGTCGTCGCCGAACACCAGGAAATG
>JBAYTM010000011.1:0-15361 GCA_041675685.1 Thiohalobacteraceae bacterium | reverse complement strand
CTGGCTATTTGAGCCGGGCGACGATCTGGTCGATGGGCACCAATTCCGCATCGGTCGCGCGGCCTTGCTTGTATTCGACCATGCCCGCGTCGAGGTTTTTTTCGCCGACCACGACACGGTGCGGTATGCCGATCAGCTCCATGTCGGCGAACATCACGCCGGGGCGGGCGTCGCGGTCGTCGAACAGGATCTCGATGCCGGCGGCCTGAAATTCCGCGTAGAGTTTTTCGCAGGCCTCGGCGACGCGATAGGATTTCTTCATGCCCATTGGCAGCAGCGCGACGCGGAACGGTGCGATGGGTTCGGGCCAGACGATGCCCTTGTCGTCGTGGTTCTGCTCGATGGCCGCCGCCACCACGCGCGAGACGCCGATGCCGTAGCAGCCCATCACCATGGGCGTCTCGCGGCCGTTTTCGTCGAGTACCGTGGCCTTCATCGCCTCGCTGTACTGGGTGCCGAGCTGGAAGATGTGGCCGACCTCGATGCCGCGGGCGATGTCGAGCGTGCCGTTGCCGTCCGGACTGGGGTCGCCGGCCTGCACATTGCGTAGATCGGCGACTTCTGGTTCCGGCAGATCGCGGCCCCAGTTCACGCCGGTCAGGTGCTGGCCGTCGGCGTTGGCGCCGCAGATGAAGTCGCTGAGCTGCGCCGCGGCCCGGTCGGCGACGACCGGGATCTTGAGGCCGACCGGGCCGACCGACCCGGGCGCGGCGCCGGTGGCCGCCCGCACCTCGGCCTCGGTCGCGAAGGTCAACGGGTTCGCGACGGCCGGGTGCTTCTCCGCCTTGATGCTGTTCAACTCGTGATCCCCGCGCAGGATCAGCGCGACCACGCTGCCGGGTTCCGCGCCCTGGACCAGCAAAGTCTTCGCGCAGCGTGCCGGCGCGGTTTTCAAGAAGGCGCTGACGTCTTCGATGCTCTGCACGCCGGGTGTGGCGACCTGCGTGAGGCTTTCGCCCGCAGCGGCGCGCGCGCCGGCCGGCGCGACCGCCTCGGCGAGTTCGACGTTGGCGGCGTAGGTGCCGACGTCGGAGAAGGCGATGGCGTCTTCGCCGGAATCGGCCAGCACGTGGAACTCGTGCGAAACCGCGCCGCCGATGGCGCCGGTGTCGGCCTGGACCGGTCGGAATTTCAGGCCCAGACGCGTGAAGATGCGCGTGTAGGCATCGAACATGTCCTGGTAGGTCTCGGCCAGCGACGCGTAATCGCTATGAAAGGAGTAGGCATCCTTCATCAGAAATTCGCGCGCGCGCATGACGCCGAAGCGCGGCCGCACCTCGTCGCGGAACTTGGTCTGGACCTGATAGAAATTGACCGGCAGCTGCTTGTAGCTCTTGAGTTCGCGGCGCGCCAGTTCGGTAATCACCTCTTCGTGGGTCGGCCCGTAGCAGAACTCGCGTTCGTGACGGTCCTTGAGGCGCAACAGTTCCGGTCCGTACTTGGCCCAGCGTCCAGATTCTTCCCAAAGCTCGGCCGGTTGTACCGAAGGCATCAGCAGTTCGAGGGCACCGGCGCGGTCCATCTCTTCACGGACGATGGCCTCCACCTTGCGCAGCACCTTCAGCCCGAGCGGCAGCCAGCTGTACACGCCCGCCGCGACCTTGCGGATCATGCCGGCGCGCAGCATCAGCTGATGGCTGATGACTTCGGCGTCGGAGGGGACTTCTTTCAGGGTGGAGAGCGGAAAGCGGGAGGTGCGCATCAGGCTTCTTCGGGTGGCGTTTCAGGGGCTTGGATTCTAGCGGAGTCGCGGTGGGGCGGCCAGCGTACGCCTGGAATAAAGCAGTTCAACCACCAAGGACACAAAGATGCGAAGTCGGTGGTGGAGGACGACGGCCCTTCGACGCAGGGCGCGCTGCGCCCGGGGTGCTTCCGAGCGAGCGGTGAAAGCCGGGTAGCGAGGTCAGAAGGTTCCGCCGTTCCAGCCCCACATACTGCCGGGCGCATCGGCGAATTCGACGTAGATGCGGTCGCTGTCGATACCGAGTTCCTGGTGGAGCAGGGCGCACAGCGCGGCGGACAGCTCGCCGGTTTTGGCGGTCGGCAGGCCGATGCTTTTGAGTTCCAGGTAGGCGAGCGGGGCGTCCGAGCCGCCGAACAGCAGCGCATCGTTGCGCTCCAGGGCGATCATCACATAGCGCTCGGGTTTACTGAGCAGGGCGGCGACCCGTTGCGAGGCGGCGCGGAGCAGCGCCTGCTGCCGGTCCGGGGCGACGGGCTGGTTGGTCTGTATCTTGAGCAAGGGCATGGTGTGTCTCCGTCGCAGAAAGCCGGGCCGCGGCCGAGCGGCGTGACGTACCGGTCTCGGCATCGGCCACTGCGCCCGGTGTCCGGCACGCCCGGGATGGCCGGCGGACGGGTCGGCTAGTCGCAGAATTCCTCGATCTGTTTCCGGGCCTTTTCGATGTGGGCCTGCCGGTCTTCCTCGGCCATATAGGAAGCGACGCCGTCCGGGCCGATCAGGCGCTTGCGCCCGCCGGTGGTCAGTTTGGTGAGATCGTCGCGTGCCGCGGTGCAGTTTTTCCGGCGTTGCTCGGCGGTCGCCGCGAGCTTCTCTTGCTCCTGTTCCGACTCGGCCCTGGCCTTGCGGTCCGCGTCGAGGCCCTGCAGGGTCTCCTCGAGCTTTTTCTGGGCGGCCGCCGCGTCGGCGCCAGGCCGCGGCGGCGGCGCCACCGTTTCGGCGGGGCGGTCGGACGGGGGGTGCTGGCTGTACTGGGTCACGCCCTGGTCGTCGACCCATTTGTATATGGCCGCCTGGGTCATGCCGGCGAGGACCAGCCAGCCGAGCAGTACCGATCCGAAACGTAGCGCTGTCATCTGTGCCAATCCCCCGGAGTAATCCTATAAGATAGTGGTCCGCGACTAGCTTACGTGGCCCGTGGCGGGAGGAGCAAGCGGGCTTGTCTCTGCTCGCAGGGCTTGACCTGAACGCTTAAGATACGTAGCTTTCGACGTTCCGCCCAAAATCAGCGGTTGGCCCGTTCAGCGGGCATTTTTTATTGCATCCGTATCGACCTCGCGGGATCGGGCCGGGGCCGGCGCGCCGATCCTGCCGCGTCGGTTCCCGGTGCGTCGATCACGGATGTCGCCATTCGACCCTTGGCTCCTTGGAGTGGCTGCAAGTGGAATTGACCGGTGCCGAAATATTCGTCCGCTGTCTGCAGGACGAAGGCGTGGATATCATTTTCGGCTATCCCGGCGGTGCGGTATTGCACATCTACGATGCGCTCTACCAGCAGGAGAAGGTCCGCCATATCCTGGTCCGTCACGAGCAGGCAGCGACGCACGCCGCCGATGGGTATGCGCGCGCCACCGGGCGCCCCGGCGTGGTGCTGGTGACCTCCGGTCCCGGGGCCACCAATGCCGTGACCGGCATCGCGACCGCCTACATGGATTCCATTCCGATGGTGGTGTTCACCGGCCAGGTGCCGACCGCGCTGATCGGCAATGACGCCTTCCAGGAAGTGGACAACATCGGTATCACGCGTCCCTGCGTGAAGCACAACTTCCTGGTGAAGGACGTGCACCAGCTCGCCGAGACCATCAAGAAGGCCTTCTATGTCGCGACCACGGGGCGCCCCGGCCCGGTCGTGGTGGACATCCCCAAGGACGTGTCCGCGCACCGCTGCGAATACAGTTACCCAAAGCGCGTGACCATGCGTTCCTATAATCCGGTGGTCAAGGGACACAGCGGGCAGATCAAAAAGGCGGTGGATCTGCTGCTGGCCGCCAAACGCCCGATGCTCTACACCGGCGGCGGCGTGATCCTGGACAACGCCAGCAAATCGCTGACCGATTTCGCGCGACTGCTGAACTTCCCCATCACCAACACGCTGATGGGGCTCGGCGCCTATCCGGCCACCGACCGGCAGTTCGTCGGTATGCTCGGCATGCACGGCACTTACGAAGCCAACATGGCCATGCACAACTGCGACGTGCTGATCGCCATCGGTGCGCGCTTCGACGATCGCGTCACCGGTAACATCGAAAAATTCTGTCCGACCGCGCGTATCATTCACATCGACGTCGATCCGGCCTCGATCTCCAAGAACGTCAAGGTCGACGTGCCGATCGTCGGCGGCGTGGATAACGTCCTCAAGCAGATGACGAAGCTGCTCAAGGAGGCCGGCAAACGGCCGGATGCCGAGGCGCTCAAAGGCTGGTGGAAGCAGATCGACGAATGGCGCGCCATGGATTGTCTGAAGTTCGACCGCAGCAGCGATATCATCAAGCCGCAACACGTCGTCGAAACGCTTTACAAGGTGACCAAAGGCGACGCCTATGTCACCTCGGACGTCGGTCAGCACCAAATGTGGGCCGCGCAGTTCTACAAGTTCGACAAGCCGCGGCGTTGGATCAATTCCGGCGGTCTGGGCACCATGGGCTTCGGCTTTCCCGCGGCCATGGGCGTGCAACTCGCCTACCCCGACGAAACCGTCTGTTGCATCACCGGCGAAGGCAGCATCCAGATGTGCATCCAGGAGCTGTCGACCTGCCGTCAGTATGCGCTGCCGATCAAGATCATCAGTCTGAACAACCGCTACCTCGGCATGGTGCGGCAGTGGCAGGAGTTCTTTTATCAGAAGCGCTATGCCATGTCCTACATGGAATCGCTCCCGGATTTCGTCAAACTTGCCGAGAGCTACGGACACACCGGCATGCGCATCGACAAGCCCGGCGACGTGGAAGGCGCGCTGATCGAGGCCATGAAAATCCGCGACAAGACCGTGTTCCTGGACTTCATCACCGACCAGAACGAAAACGTCTATCCGATGATCCCGGCGGGCGCGGGGCAGAACGAGATGATTTTGATCTAATGAAAGGAAACTTTAACCGCGAAGGACGCTAAGGCGCGCAAAGGGGAACAAAGATAATCGAGCCGAAAGCAATCCGTGAAGGTGTTTTGGTTTTTTCCAGAATTTCTTTGGCTTGATTTTTTCTTAGCGCGCCTTAGCGTCCTTCGCGGTAAAATTTACGCGGTTTATTCTTAAGAGCGCACCATGCGGCACATTATTTCCATATTGGTCGAGAACGAGGCGGGCGCTTTGTCGCGCGTGGCGGGTCTGTTTTCGGCGCGCGGGTACAACATCGAGTCGTTGACGGTGGCGCCGACTGAGGATGCCTCTCTGTCGCGCATGACTATCGTCACGCGCGGGACCGATTCCATCATCGAGCAGATCACCAAGCAGCTGAACAAGCTGGTCGATGTCGTCAAGCTGATGGACATGACCGAAGGTCCGCATATCGAGCGCGAGATGTTGCTGATGAAACTGCGCGCCGAAGGCGCTGCGCGCGATGAACTGAAACGCATGATCGACATCTTCCGCGGCCGCATCATCGATGTGACCAGTGCCACCTACGTCGTCGAACTGACCGGCACGGGCGACAAGATCGACGCCTTCGTGCAGGCCATCGAGCCCTCGCTGATTCTTGAAGTGGTCCGCTCGGGCGTCTCGGGCATCGCGCGGGGCGATAAGGCATTGCGCTTGTAAGAGAGGCAAGAGGCAAGAGACAAGAGGCAAGTGAAAAACCGCTGTTCCTCTTTACTTGCCTCTTGTCTCTTGCTTCTTGTATCTGGCATGAAAAAACGATTGAAGTATTGGAGCTGACACCATGATGAATATTTATTACGACAAAGACTGCGACCTGTCTCTGATCAAGAAACGCAAGGTCACGATTGTCGGTTACGGATCGCAGGGCCACGCGCACGCCAACAACCTGCAGGATTCGGGCGTCGACGTGACGGTCGCGCTGCGGCCGGGTTCGGCTTCCGAGGCGAAGGCCAAGCAGGCCAAGCTCAAGGTCAAGGACATCGCGGACGCGGTGAAGGATGCGGACGTCGTGATGATCCTGGCGCCGGACGAACACCAGCGCAGGCTCTACGACGACGTCATTGCGCAGAACATCAAGAAGGGTGCGGTGCTGGCCTTCGCGCACGGTTTCAACATCCATTTCGAGCAGATCGTGCCGCGCGCCGACCTCGACGTCGTGATGATCGCGCCGAAGGGGCCGGGTCATCTGGTGCGTTCGACCTACACGCAGGGCGGCGGCGTGCCGAGCCTGATCGCGGTGTTCCAGGACGCTTCCGGCAAGGCCAAGGAGATCGCGCTGTCCTACGCCTCGGCCAACGGCGGCGGCCGTGCTGGCATCATCGAAACCTCGTTCCGTGAAGAGACCGAGACCGATCTGTTCGGCGAACAGGCGGTGTTGTGCGGCGGCGCCACGGCGCTGGTGCAGGCGGGTTTCGAGACTCTGGTCGAGGCCGGGTACGCGCCGGAAATGGCCTATTTCGAGTGCCTGCACGAACTCAAGCTGATTGTCGATCTGATGTACGAAGGCGGCATCGCGAATATGCGGTACTCGATTTCGAATACCGCCGAATATGGCGACCTGACCCGCGGTCCGCGCATCGTCACCGAGCAGACCAAGGCCGAGATGAAAAAGATCCTCACCGAGATCCAGACCGGCGAGTTCGCGCGCGAGTTCATCCTCGAGAATCAGGCCGGCGCGGCGACCCTCAAGGCGAAGCGTCGGATCGGTCGCGAACACCAGATCGAAGAGGTCGGCGAGCGTTTGCGCAACATGATGCCCTGGATCAAGGCCAACAAGATCGTCGACAAGAGCCGCAACTGAGCGATTGCCGGGGCGGGCGTCCTGCACGCCCCCGCCGCCGCTGGATTCTCCCCCGATGGCCACAAGCCGTTATCCGTTGATCGCCCGCGAAGGCTGGTTGAGTCTGTTGCTGGCCGCAGCACTGGCGGTCGCCGCGTTCTATCAACTCGGTTGGCAGTGGTCGCTGCCGCTCTGGGCCGCCATTGCCGGTTTGTTGTTTCTGTATCGCGACCCGGCCCGGCAAGTGCCCGCGAAACAGTCGGCCGTGATCAGCCCGGCCGACGGCCTGGTGACCCGGGTCGAATCCGTAACGGACCCCTATCTCGAGCGCGATGCGCAGCGGGTGACCATCCGCATGCACCCGTATGGCATATTCAGCACCCGCAGTCCGGTCGAGGGTAAGATGCTCGAGCCGCGGCCGCGGGAAGCGGCCGAAGGTATGCCGCATGGGGTGTGGCTGCAGACCGACGAGGGCGACAATCTGGTGATCGTCATGAACCGCGGGCTGCTGCGCAATCCGCCGCGCTGTTACGTGCGGTTCGGCGAGCGCGTCGGGCAGGGACAGCGCTGCGGTTTCATCACGCTCGGGTCCACCATCGATCTGTATCTTCCACTCAACAGTCGCATCAAGGTGCGGCAGGGCGATCGGGTACAGGCAGGCGCTGACGTCGTGGCGCAGCTGGTACATAAGTAACCGGCGGTGCGGCTTGCAAGTTGTGCGGCCTTCGCGCACCCTTTTCCCGCATTTGCTGTGTTATCGCACGCAGCTGCCTAATCGCCAGCCGGAGCAGTCAGGATGGAACCGATAGACCAAGAACCCAGCCCCCCGAAGGCGCGCCGCGGCATTTATCTGCTGCCCAATCTGTTCACTACGGCCGGACTGTTCGCCGGTTTTTACGGCATCGTCGCCGCCATCGGCGGGCATTACCAGATTGCCGCAATGGCGATCTTCGTTGCCATGATCATGGACGGAATCGACGGCCGGGTCGCGCGCCTCACCAATACCCAGAGCGAGTTCGGCGTACAGTACGACAGCCTCACCGATATGGTCTGTTTCGGTCTCGCACCGGCACTGATCATGTACCAGTGGGCGCTGCGCGACCTGGCCGCCTTCGGCTGGTTCTGGGCCAAGGTCGGTTGGTTGGTGGCGTTCGTCTACGCGGCGTCGGGGGCGTTGCGGCTGGCGCGTTTCAATGCGCAGGTGGCGGTGGCGGACAAGCGCTATTTTCAGGGTCTGCCGAGCCCTTCGGCGGCGGCGGTGGTGATCGGTCTGGTCTGGGTTGGCGCCGCGCTCGAGGTCGAGGGCGCGAAGTTTGCCTGGGCCGGGATGGTCGTGACGCTCCTGGCCGGCCTGCTGATGGTCAGCAATTTCCGCTACTACAGTTTCAAGGAGCTGGATTTCCGCAACAAGGTGCCGTTCTTCGTGCTCCTGCTGGCGGTCCTGGTGTTGGTCTTTACCGCGCTGGACACGCCGAAGGTGCTGTTCCTCGGGTTTTTCACCTACGCCTTGTCCGGCCCCGCCATTACGCTCTGGCACATCCGCCAGCGCCGCCGCGCCAAGCACGAACCGCCGCCGGCGGATATGCATGATAGCGAATAAAAAGCACTTTAACCGCGAAGGACGCGAAGGCGCGCGAAGGAAAATCGCTTCTATTTAGGGCGCATTGGGCGGAAGCCGTCAGGCGCCGGATGTTGGGGCGAACGCATGGTCGGGGAACCCGAAGTGATGCGCGAGGCTGCGGGCCGGCCGTCGCCTGCCGCCTCCGAGCTTCGCAAGTCGGCTTCAGGCAACAGCCGGCCCGCAGCCGGACGCATGGGGCTTGCGCTATTGGAGACAGCGAAAGCTTCAACGGCGAAAAGCGTTAAGCGCGAAGGCGCATAAGGCTGAGCAAGAGAACGCTGGTCGGCAGCGAGCCGTGAGGTGCATTACACAGGAGCCAGGAATATTGGCTACCTACTGCGTATTCCGTCATTCCCGCGGAAGCGGGAATCTAGTGGTTTAAAGCCCATGGATTCCCGCTTCCGCGGGAATGACGCTGCAGCGTTGTAGCAATAGATTCTGACTCCTGTGTAGGCCGCAAGCCGTGATGCACCGGATATGTCGCGTTATATCGTTTCGGACATTCTGCGCAATAGGCTACTGCGCCCTATGATAATTCATTCTTCGCGCGCCTTCGCGCCCTTCGCGGTTAGAGTTCTTTTTTCAGGCCCCGCCCGTGATACCCGCCAACGCACTGCGGTTCTCCGCCAGATGGAAAAGTGCAGCGACGGTGTGCCGGTCGTATTTGTCTTTGGATTCGGCGAGTAATTGATCCAGTGCGGCGGTGATGGACACCGCGTCGCGATAGGCGCGGGGACTGACCAGCGCCACGAAGGCGTTGGCGACGGCAAGGATCCGCGCGGTCAGCAGGATGTCTTCGCCGCGCAGGCCGCGCGGGTAACCGCTGCCGTCCATCAGCTCCTGCTTCTGACCGATGGTCTCCAGTACCGGGCCTTCGAATTCCAGACTCGAGAGGATGTCGAGCGCGTACTGGACGTGCTGCTTCAAGGTCTCATGCTCGGCGTCGGACAGGGCGCCTGACTTGGTGAGCACTTCCTTGGGGATGAAGATCTTGCCGACGTTGGCCAGGTTGGCGGCCAGATCGAGTGCCTGGATATCGGTGCCCGACAGTCCCAGCTCTTCGCCAATGGCGACGGCCACGGCGGCGGTGCGCGAGGAGTGGTTCGCGGAATAGGGATCGTGCTTGTCCACGGCGCGCATCAATGCCGCGATGAGTTGCCGTAGCAGCGAGGCGCGCTTGTGTTCAGATTCATGCAGTGCGGTGACGTCGTGCAACACCACCAGGATCGCATGTCCCGATCCGGCCGGGTTCGGCAGCGGCAGCGCCGAACACTGGAACAGCCCGGGCCGACCGTTGATGACGAAGTGTTCCGGATGCCGTACCCGACCGGCCGCCGTGCCGATGCAACTCTCCATGCGCTGTGCCGTGTCCGGACCGAACACGCCGGTCAAGCTCTTGCCGACCAGTTCGGCCTGGGAGGCGCCGACGGCGGTTTCCAGCGCCGCGTTGGTGAACAGCAGGTGACGGCCTTCGTCGAGCAGGAAGAGATAATCCGACAAGGTGTTGGTGACCGCATGCAGGAGGCGGGTCTGACCTTCCAGCATGCGGGTCTTTTCCTGGAGGCGTTCGGCCAGGGCCTGGGCCCGCACGCTGCTGCCGTGGCGCCAGGCTGCGATCAGGCTTGCGCTGATGAAAAACAGTGTGAGCAGGAACATGCTCAGCAGAAAGCGCCGGTGTTCGTCCGATTCCTTGAGGGCTTCCTGGGCATCGGTCTTCTGAACCAACAACCAGGGTGCACCGGCCAGCGCACGACTGGTCGTGAGTACCGGCACCCCGCGATAGTCGCGCAGCTGTGCGAAGTCGCCGGGCGCGCGCAGCGCATGGGCAGCGGCGAGCTGGGGGGTGTTGAGCGCCAAGCGGCGCTTGGTCGGCGCGCTGCCGTCGGCCAGCGGCGATAGGTAGACCACCATGTCGTCCTCGCTGCGCACCAGCAGGGTTTCGTCGTGACGACTCAGGCCGCCGCGGTTGCGGAGCAACGGATAGAGTTCGCTGGCGGCGGGCTTGATGCCGAGCAGGACGCCGACGAAGCGGGCGTCGTCCTGTCTTTGTAGGCCTTGTATGGCGGCCACCGGGACCAGAAAGCCGATGGTCGGTTCGCCCTCGGATGACGGGCGCAGGTCGCGCAAGGCGGTCTGTCCGGTTTCTGCCACCTGCCGGGCCAGGGCGACGTCCGTTGCCTCCAATGCCGGCATGCCCGGTGTCGCGGCCACGATCCTGCCCTCGCGATCGAGCAATGCGAGTCCGCGATTGCTGCTGACCGGGAGATTGGCGCGGACCAGCGGTTCGGTCTCGCCCGCTACGCGGAAGCCGTTGCGTTCCGCCGCGGTGTTGATCAGGTTGCGCAGATAGCCGAGCTGCGCCGGTTCGATCTCATAGGGGGCGGTCTGGGTCGTCAGTTGGCTCAGATAAAGCTGGAGGGACGCGTTGTTCGCCAAGTCCTGCAATTGGCCTTGTTGCCGTTTCAGCCACTGGTCGATGTCGGCGACACGGTCGTCGGCGATCAGGCCGAGGCGGACGCGCCAGTCCGCCAGGTCGCGCTCGCGTTCCAGGTCTAGGTAGGAAAAGATCAGCCAGAGCGCGCCGAGGACGATGAGCGTCAGTAAGCCGAGTCCGAGGAGCACCGGTTTGCGGGTCGGAAAGGAAAGATTCACCTGGCGGATCCTTGATTTGGGCTAGAGCAGCGGCGTGTGGATCCACCAATGCGCCTCGTTGATGGAATACACCGGGACGTAATGCACGATGTCGCGATGGCTGACGACCTGTTCGGTCTGGTTGTCGAGTATGAAGATGTCGTCGTTGCCGTATACCGCGAGCACGGCATGCGGAATGCGCAAGTTGGTGTCCTGCAACACTACGATGCGCAGCCGTTCGGTCTCCACGCCCAACCAGCGCAACGAAAGCAGCTTGGTGATGGCGTAGTCTTCGCAATCGCCGCCATTGTAGAGAAACTCGCGCGCCACGGCCCAATAGTCGTTGATGCCGTAGTTGTCGATGTCGAGCACGTAGCGCTTCTGATTTGCGTACGCGTTGATGCGTTGCAACTGGACCGCAAAGGGCAGCTGGCGGATGTCTTCGATGAACGCCAGCCAGGCGCGCAGATGGCAGCGGTTGAAACGCCGCTCGGCGCAATCGGCCTCGGGCACGTCCAGTTGCACGTGGCGTTCCAGCACGTCCAGCCATTGCTTGAACAGCGCGATATCGGCCTGCTTCGCTTCCTGGTAACCGAACAGGTCCTGGCCGGCATGCGCGGAGAACCCCAGGCACCAGAGCAGCGCAGCGAGCAGTACGCCGGCCGTACCGAGCCGGCCGCGCGGTTTCCCGCGCCGGCGAGTCGCCGCGATTGTTTGCTGAACAAACGAAAATATCGGTACCATACGGCGGTTGAAGAAAGGCCAGGAAACGCTTCCTGCGCCGCATTACACCTGACAGGGCGAGGGGGAGTCAAATGAGAAACGATATTGGGCGCGGACGCTTAGCGGTGTCGGCGCGATTGTTTTGCGCATTGGGTTTGGGTGCCGTTCTGGCGCCGTCACAGGCGCAGGAGCCGGCGCCCGTCGACGAAACCGAGGTGCTTTTCCAACAAGGTATGGAGGCACTCGAGGCCGACCGACTGCGCTCGGCCATGAAGGCCTTCCAATCGATCCTCTCCTTGCAGCCGGGATTGCATCGCGCCCGTCTCGAACTCGCGCTCGCGTACTACCGGGCACTCGATTATGCCGAGGCCCGCGCGGCGGCCCAGGAAGTGCTGGACGACCCGCAGACGCCGCCGGAGGTGCGCGTGACGGTGCTGGCCTTCCTGGCCCAGGTCAACAGGGACGCGGCGGACTTCGCCGTTCGCCACGAGTTCAAACCCTCGATCAGTCTCGGGCTGATGTACGACTCCAACGTCAATGTCGGTCCGAGCACCGATATCATCGAAGAGCTGCCGGGTGCCACGCTGGTCCCGGGCTCCCTCGAACAGAGCGATACCGCTGTGGTCCTGAATGCCGGCATCTCGCACCGCTTTCAGCCCGGCAAGACCTACCCGGCCGGAGAGCACACGGCGGGATTCCTCTGGCAAAGCCATGCCAACCTCTATAACCGGGCATACACCAGCGAGGATGAATTCGATCTGACGGTGCTGACGGCGAGTACCGGCCCGGCCTGGGTGGTGTTGCGGCATTGGCGTACCAGCATGATGCTGAACGTCGACCGCATCTGGCTCGGGGACGACGAACTGGCCTGGTTCACCTCGCTGAATCCGGCCGTCACCTGGCAGTTCAATAACGGCGAACTGACCTGGGACGCGACCGTGACCGACCGCCGCTACGACGAGACCGGGGACGCCGGTCGGGAGGGCACCTACAAGGCGACCGGCTTGTCGTTGGGACACTATTTCAACCAGCGCAGGGTCGCGGCGCAGTTTGGCGCCCGTCTGATCGATTTCTCGGCGCAGGACGATCAATACGGGCACGACGGCTACGAGCTGCTCGCGGGCCTGGTCGTCAAGACTTGGCCGGGCGGATCGGTGTACGGCCGAGCCAATTATCGCGACGTTCAGTATGACGGGGACGCGGCTGGATTTCCGGTCGCCCGCGACGAGCAGGAACGGCGCATCGCCGCCGGGTTCCAGCACGATTTCCGGGCCGGGCAACTGGATCGGTGGGTGCTGAGCGGGGGTATCCAGTACACGGACAACGACTCCAATATTTCCATCTACGATTACGATCGACGTCAGGTCATGTTAAATCTTGGACGGACCTTCTGATCCGGCCCCGGCGGCATGGGATATAAAGCAGATTAATGAGAGCGGGGCTGCCAGAAGGCAGAGCGTCGGTAAAATTTACAAACGTCGATTTCCCGTTTTGAGCGCTCTGTCGCAGTAAGTGCTTGCAGAACCTGGTTATCACGGCCACGTGTAGTCGATGTAACCGCCTAAATCCGTCGAAATTGTTTACACTCCTGAGTTCCGCCGTCTCGCAAGGGATGGCGGAATTTTCTATTTAATTACTTCTGGAACAAGCGTTTAGAATGTCGGCCGCGTGTGTGGCATAGCTATTGCTCGGGTCGAGGGCATAACGAGCTTCGAACGTGCGGCGATAGACGGCGCGTCGATTAAATCAGGGGCCGGGAGAATGAACATGTTTGTTGTCAAATCGCTCGTCGCAGCGAGCGCTGCGGCTGTGCTGCTGGCCGGTGTGCCGGCGTCCGTCGTGGCCAAGACCGCGACCGAAGAGGATTCCGTCCGTAGTTGGGGCCGTTGGGCCGTGCTGGCGCCCGCGGCGGGGCCCGAGGAGTCGTTATTGGTGCCAGCAGGAACGGGCGACCTCGACCGCTGCGCGTCGGCCGCGAACTGCCCGGGTCCGGTCGCGGAGAAACGTCCCTCGCAGCCGAAGGGTTTTGCACGAATAGACTACCGGGAGGCCGGTTCCGCGCAGACCTTCCCGCGCTACTTCGGCGACATCGTGTTGAACAACGACGGCGATGGTCAGTATCCGCTTCTTGACGAGGGCGACGCCGGGCAGACCTTGGCGTTCCGCGTCGCGGGCCAGACGGGTCCTGGCGCGGGCGGTTTCAACGTCGGGACCGAACCTTTGCCGGTCAGCGTCACACCCGATCGTTTTGCTCCTCCACGTGCCGGTCCTTCCTTCATCGACGGCAGATACCTTCGGGACGCCGAAGGCAATCTGGTGCTGATTG
This sequence comes from Thiohalobacteraceae bacterium, assembly GCA_041675685.1. Classification (GTDB taxonomy): domain Bacteria; phylum Pseudomonadota; class Gammaproteobacteria; order Thiohalobacterales; family Thiohalobacteraceae; genus JAHJQQ01. The sequence goes on along the minus strand of JBAYTM010000011.1, from coordinate 1,448 downwards.
AAGGGAGGTGGTGGCAAACCGGCGAAGACAATAAGTTCCGGCGCAGCGGTGCCTACGTCTGGGGTCTCACTGCGAGCGAGGACCAGCTAAACACTCTGATGGGGCAACTGGGCGGTGAGCTCAAGGGCGTCTATCGCGGCGTGACGGCGACTGGCGGGACGATCGACCTCGAGATGAATTTCACTCAGGCCACCTGGAGCGGCGATGTGCAAGGCCGCGTGCTGGATTTCCAGGCCGGCGGCGCGCTCGACGGCGCCAGCTTCGAATCCGATCCCGCCAAATTCAGTCCCAATATCAGCGCCGGTCGACTTGAAGGTGCGTTGGTGAACGGCGGTCAGGATGCCATCGGCGGTTTCCAGGTGAAGACCCACGGCGACAATCCGCTCCAGGAGGCCGATGTGTTCCGGGCCGGACTGGTCAACGGACAGCAGCTCAACTAAGCCGTCCTGCGAGCGTCACTGAAGGAAGGGCATCGCCTCGCCGCTTGGCAGGGCGGTGCCCTCTGGTTTATAGTCGCCGTAACTGCAACGTTCGAACGCAATCGGAACGCATGACACAAGACCTTTACAAGGCTCTCTCCCCGCAACAGGCCCGGCAGTCCCATGCCGTCCGGCTGACGTTGCGTCTGCTGCTGCCCCAGGCAGCCTAACTCTCTCTCCTTAATTTCCTTGACTATTTTCCCACGCCCGGCGCGCAGACCGGCGATCGCTCTGTTATATTGACGCGCCAGGCGGGACATCCCGGCCGATGCCGGTGGCCGAATCCCGTGGAGCGAGTTTCATGAGCCAGCCAGACAAACTGATTATTTTCGATACCACCTTGCGCGACGGCGAGCAAAGCCCCGGCGCATCCATGACCAAGGATGAGAAGATCCGTATCGCCAAGGCGCTGGAGCGCATGCGGGTCGACGTGATCGAAGCCGGTTTCCCGATCGCCAGCCAAGGCGACTTCGACGCGGTCGAGGCGGTCGCGCGTACCGTGCGGGAAAGTACGGTGTGCGGTCTGGCGCGCGCGCTCGACAAGGACATCGACCGCGCCGGCGAGGCGCTCAAAGCGGCCAACAGCGCCCGCATCCACACCTTCATCGCCACGTCACCGATTCACATGCAGATGAAGCTGCGGATGGAGCCCGACCAGGTGGTCGAGCAGGCCGTCAAGGCCGTCAAGCGCGCGCGCCAGTACACCGACGACGTCGAATTTTCGCCCGAAGACGCCGGACGCTCGGATCTCGATTTTCTGTGCCGTGTGATTGAAGCGGTGATCGCCGCCGGCGCGCGTACCGTGAATATCCCGGATACGGTGGGCTACACCACGCCGGAAGAATACGGTCGCCTCATGGTTTATATCTTCGAAAAGGTCAAGAACATCAACAAGGCCATTGTCTCTGTCCACTGCCATAACGATCTGGGGCTGGCCGTGGCCAACTCCCTGGCGGCGATCCGGAATGG
>JBAYTM010000010.1:0-15748 GCA_041675685.1 Thiohalobacteraceae bacterium | reverse complement strand
TGGTGACGTTGATCTCGGTGAGGTAGTCGCCGATCACGTCCAGACCTACGAAGTGCAGGCCCTTTGCGCGCAGGGCCGGGCCGACCTGCGCGCAGATCCAACGGTCGCGCGCGGACAATTCGACGCCTTCGCCGCTGCCCCCGGCGGCGAGATTGCCGCGCGTCTCGCCGGGCGTCGGGATGCGCGCCAGCGCGTAGGGCACGGGCTCGCCGTCGATCATCAGGATGCGTTTGTCGCCGGCGCTGATCTCGGGGATGAAACGCTGCGCCATGGCGAAGCGTTGCCCATGCTCGGTCAAGGTTTCCAATATGACGTTGCGGTTGGGGTCGCCCTCGCGGATGCGGAAGATCGAGGCGCCACCCATGCCGTGCAAGGGTTTCAGGATGATGTCGCCCTGTTCGACGAGAAAATCGCGGAATTGATGCGCGTCGCGGCTGACCAGCGTGGGCGCGCAGCACTCCGGAAACCAGGCGGTATAAAGCTTCTCGTTGCAGTCACGCAGGCTCGCCGGTTTGTTCACCACCAGCACGCCGGCCGCCTCGGCCCGCTCCAGCAGGTGCGTGGTGTAAACGTACTCCATGTCGAACGGCGGGTCCTTGCGCATCAGCAGGATGTCCACCCGCTCCAGCGGCTCGATGTGGGCCTCCCCGAGTTCGAACCAGCCGCTCGGGTCTTCCTTGACCTGCAAGGGACGCAGCCGCGCATAGACCCGGCCATCGCGCAGGAACAGGTCGGACTGTTCCATATATATAAGGTCCCAGCCGCGCCGCTGGGCAGCCAGCAGCATGGCGAAGCTGCTGTCCTTTTTGATATTGATGGACCCGATTGGGTCCATCAGGACGGCCAGACGCACTTTTCCGGATACCTCAGAGGGCATTGTATTCGGCGAGTTCGCGCGCCGCCGCCAGCAGGGCCAGGCGGCCGAGCACGCCATAGGCATAGAAACGGTTCGGTTCGGCATCGGGTTCGCGGCTGCGATCCGGGGTGTTGCAAGGCTCGACGAAGGCCAGGGGCTCGAAATGCATGCCGGGCGCATTGAGGTTCTCGTTGACCCCACGTTCGGTGTGCACCCGGTAGAAGCCGCCGACCACGAAGTGGTCGATCATATACACCACGGGTTCGGCGACCGATTCCAGCTCGCCGATGGTCTCGAAGGTGTAGACGCCTTCCTGGAGTATCACCTTGGAGACACTGGCGCCGCCCTTCATCGACGCCATCTTGCTGCGTTGTTTCCGGTTGAGGCTGCGCACCTCGTCGACGCTGCTGACGGACATGATGCCCATGCCGTAAGTGCCGGCATCCGCTTTGATGACCACGAAGGGCGGCTTGTCGACGCCATACTCGTCGTATTTCGACTGGATGCTTTTCAGCAGGGCGTCGACGTTGCGCACCAGGCAGTCTTCGCCCTCGCGCTTCTTGAAATCCAGCTCGCCGCAATTGCGGAACAGCGGGTTGATCAGCCATTGATCGATGCCGACCATCTGCGCGAACTCGTGCGCGACCTGATTGTAGTGTTTGAAGTGTCCGGACTTGAGCCGGCTCGACCAGCCCAGTCCCGGCGGCGGCACGATGTCCTGTTCGATATCGTGCAACTGTTCCGGGATGCCGCTGATCAGGTCGTTGTTGAGGATCACCAGGCAGGGGTCGTAATCGGCCGTGCCGACCCGCCGGTCGCGCCGGATCAAGGGCTCCAGCCGCACCGAGCGGCCCGACGGCAGGTCGACCTGTTCGGCGGCCTTCAGGCCGGGTCGCACGGAGCCGATGCGCACCTGGTAGCCGGCTTTGAGGATGATGTCGCGGAGGGTGGCAAGGCTCTCGAGATAGAACAGATTGCGGCTGTGATCTTCCGGAATCAGAAGGATGTTGCTGGCGGTTTCGCAGATCTGTTCGATCTTTGTCTGCATGGCCTGTACGCAGAGCGGAAGGAACGCCGCATTCAGGTTATTGAAGCCGGCCGGAAACAGATTGGTGTCCACTGGCGCCAGTTTGAACCCGGCGTTGCGCAGGTCGACCGAGGTGTAGAGCGGCGCGGGCGTCTTGCGCCACTCGGCGCGCAGCCAGGTTTCGATCCGGTTCTGTTCCGTCAGCAACAAAGTCTCGATCTGTTGCAACGGACCCGAGAGCGCGGTGGTGAGGTGAGGAACGGCATGCATCAATTCGGCGGGCATAAAGTTTGCTGTGCTAAGGACGCTAACGGGGAACGGGATTGGCCGCAATACTAAAGTAAATGAGCCAGTTGCGACCAACATTCTGGGCAACCGGGAGGTTGTCGGTAACGACGGCGCGGGTCCACGGACGAACTCGAGCGTACAAGCGTTAAGAAACTGGCGCGTATGGGCCGGATGGAATCGAGCCCCTGACGCTGCTTACAGTAAGAGATAACTTGCCGCTATGCAAAATATTTTGCCTAACGAAACGGAAGCGGCCCAGGCGGGGGATGCCGTGGAATCGAACGCAGAGTGCCAGAATGACGACGGGGTCGCCGGCCTGAAGGTGATGGTCATCGACGATTCCAAGACGATCCGCCGGACGGCCGAGACGCTACTGAAAAAGGCGGGTTGCGAAGTCTTCACCGCCACCGACGGTTTCGAGGCCTTGGCGAAGATCGCCGACCACCGCCCCGACATCATCTTCGTGGATATCATGATGCCGCGCCTCGACGGCTATCAGACCTGCGCCCTGATCAAACACAATCAGGCTTTCAAGCGCATCCCCGTGATTATGCTGTCGTCCAAAGACGGCCTGTTCGATCGTGCCCGCGGCCGGATCGTCGGTTCAGAGCAATATCTCACCAAGCCGTTTGCCAAAGAGGAATTGCTCGGCGCCATCAAGCGTCATGTGCAGCGCGGCTGACGCCGAAGACATTTGCCAGGGAGCGGTTATCGGCCGACCCCCGGTTCGAAGTTCCTGCTCCACGTCAGTTTCCCGGTAGTCCGGGCGATAACGTGGTGGGGTCCGCACCGAAGGTGCATTTAGCGAGTTGAAGGAAGGAGAGTATTCATGGCGCGTATTTTGATTGTGGACGACTCCCCCACGGAAATGCATGTGCTCAAGAGCATGCTGGAGAAGAACGGCTTCGATACCCTCACCGCGAGCAGCGGGGAGCAGGGTGTCGAGGTCGCAAAGGCGGAGAAGCCGGATTTGGTGCTGATGGACGTCGTCATGCCGGGGCTCAATGGTTTCCAGGCCACTCGCCAGTTGACCAAGGGCGCCGAGACCGCGGCGATTCCGGTGATCATCTGCACGACCAAGGATCAGGAGACCGATCGTGTCTGGGGCATGCGCCAGGGTGCCAAGGATTACGTCACCAAACCGGTGGTGGAAGGCGATCTGATCGGCAAGATCAAGAGCGCGCTGGGCGCCTGACGGCGTCGCCGTCGTAGCGATCGGAAAGGGGGGGGGCATGACGCAGGAATCCGGCAATCAGGCGCTGCAGTTGCTGCGCGACATCGAGGCCAAGTGCCGTGCGCATGCCCACGAGCTGCCGCGGCAGATGGACATCAAAGAGGATTGGATGGGCATCGGCTTCCGGCTCGGCGGCACACGGCTGGTCGCGCCGCTGGATCACGTCGTCGAAATTCTCACCTACCCGGGGATGTCGAAGGTCCCGGGCGCAAAAGACTGGGTGCGCGGCATCGCCAACGTGCGCGGCAATCTGCTGCCGATCATGGATCTGAAGGGTTATCTGAACGGCGCGGGCTGCCTGCCCGGACGCCGCAGCCGGGTGCTGGTCGTGAACCACAAAGGTGTGTTCTCCGGCCTGATCGTCGATGAAGTGCTGGGCCTGAAGCACTTCATGCCCGAGCAGCGAACCGAACAGCCGCCCAGTACGGACGCCGGCCTGGCGCCGTTCTTGCCGTTTGGGTTTCAGTCGGGTGACGAGCACTGGGGCGTGTTCGATCTCCGGCTGCTGGCCGAAACACCGCAGTTCCTGCAGGCGGCCATCTGACAACGCATTCATAGAGCATAAGTGCCGTCCGGCCAGAAGCCGGCGGAAAATTGCATAGCGGGTTGGGAATTTAAATAAGGGTCAGGAGACAGAGTGATGAGCGCAGCTAACGAGGCTTCCGTCAAACGAGGTGCCAGCAAGAGCGTCGGCTTTCTAATCGGCGGCCTGTTGGTGTCCATAGCCATTATGTTCCTGGTGTTCTGGTACATGGGGCGTCTGGCTGGATTCGACAAGGAATACACCGGCTATGCCGGCGAACAGCAGGTGCTGTCGCAGCGGATCGCCAAGTACGCGCTGGAGGCCTCGAGCGGTAACGAAGAGGCCTTCGACCAGGTCGTCACATACCGCGATCGCTTCGGCCAAAGTCTGAGCTACCTGCGCAGCGGCAATGTGTCGACCGGGTTGCCGCCGACCCGTGGCGATATCGACACGCCGCTCGCCGAGACCGAAGCCAAGTGGGCCGAATTCACGGCCTCCGTGAACACGGTGCTCGAGGGCAAGCAACTGGTGCTGTCGGTCAAAGAGACGGCGAGCGTGATCAGCGAATTCATGCCACAGTTGCTGACGCACTATGAAGACGTGGTGAATACCCTGGTGAAGCGTAATGCCAGCCAGGAACAGGTGCGCATCGCCAGCCGGCAGCTGATGCTCTCGCAGCGCATCGTCAACAACTTGAACAAGGTGCTCGCCGGTGAAGACGCCGAGGCGGCGACCGAGCAGTTTGCGCAGGATACCGAGGAATTCGGCCAGGTTCTCGAGGACCAGATCCGCGGCGGCGCGAACGCCGAGGCGATTCGCGATCCGGATGCACAGGCGAAGCTCCGCGAGATCGCGATGCTGTTCAGCTCCGTGAGCGACTACGTCGGCGAAATGCTCGACAACTCGGAAGCCCTGATGGGCGTGCAAGAGGCCGCGAGCGTCGCGGCGCGCATGTCCGACGAACTGTTCGCGTCCAGCCTGGCCTTGCAGAACGCCTACGCACGTGCGCCTGAACAACGCTTCATCAAGAACGAGATTGCCTACATGTTCGGCGGCGTGGCGCTGGCCTTCCTGGTGTTGTTGGGCTTGGCCTTGAAGCGCGATGCCGACACTCGCCGTGAAGCGGCCGAGGCGATCAACAAGCGGAACCAGGGCGCGATTCTGCGACTGCTGGACGAGATGGGAAATCTGGCCGATGGCGACCTGACCCAGTACGCCACGGTGACCGAAGACATCACCGGCGCCATCGCGGACTCCGTCAACTTCACCATCGACGCGCTGCGCGACGTGGTCGAGACCATCAACACGACATCGGAACAGGTATCGAGTTCGACCGAGCAGACCAAATCGACCGCCATCAAGCTGGCCGAGGCGAGTGAGCATCAGGCGGCTGAAATCACCACGGCGAGCACCGCGATCAACGAGATGGCCGTGTCCATCAGTGAAGTGTCGCAGAACGCCAAGGAGTCTGCCGGGGTGGCGCAGAAATCGGTGGAGATCGCCAACAAGGGCGGTAAGGCCGTGCGTCGCACCATCGAAGGTATGGACTCGATTCGTGAACAGATCCAGGAGACATCGAAGCGCATCAAGCGTCTCGGCGAAAGCTCTCAGGAGATCGGCGACATCGTCGAGCTGATCAACGACATTGCCGAGCAGACCAACATTCTGGCCTTGAACGCGGCGATTCAGGCGGCCATGGCCGGCGAGGCGGGCCGCGGCTTCGCGGTGGTCGCCGACGAAGTGCAGCGTCTGGCCGAGCGCTCCTCCAACGCGACCAAACAGATCGAGGCGCTGGTCAAGACCATTCAGACCGACACCAACGAGGCGGTGATCTCGATGGAGCAGAGCACCGCGGGTGTCGTGAACGGTGCGCGCCTGGCCGAGGACGCCGGCGATTCGCTCGACGAAATCGTCAAGGTCTCCGCCAGCTTGGCGGATCTGATCGAGAACATTTCGTCGTCCGCGGGTCAGCAGTCCAAGGCGGCCGGTGAGATCTCCAACACCATGAACGTCATTCAGGAGATCACCACGCAGGCGAACGCCGGCACCAACGAGACCGCGGCCTCGATCGGTAACTTGACCGAACTGGCCAATGATCTGCGCCGGTCCGTGGCAGGCTTCAAGCTGCCGGAGTAACGGGCAGACGATCCTCCAACCGCGGATATCAACGGCCATGCTGCTCGCTTATCAAGCTGACTGGGGTGTTATGAAGGACCGGTTGCCGGAGCTCGATGCCGTGCGCGTGCAGCGCTGGTTGAATTTGGTGGAGTCGAGGACGGGGATCGTGATCCCGTCCGAGCGGAAGGCGTTTCTGGAGGCAGGGCTACGGACCCGGATGCAGCAGCTTGGCATCGCCGATTACGACCTGTATTTCCGGTTGGTATCGGCGGCGCGGAGCGGGTCGGAGGAGTGGTCGCACCTGATCGATCGCCTGACCGTGCACGAGACCTCTTTTTTCCGCCACGCCCCGTCTCTGCAACTGATCGAGAACGAGATCCTGCCAGGCTACAGCGCCCGCAAGGGCGATCGCGGTGGCTTCCACGCCTGGAGTCTGGGATGTGCCACCGGCGAAGAACCGTACAGCCTGGCCATGCTGATACACCAGCATTTCGCCGGCGTGGACGCGGTGCAGCGGTTCGGCATCACCGCCACCGACATCAGTCGGCCGGCATTGCAGGCTGCGCGCATGGGCGTGTACAGCGAGCGTCGGTTGCGTGACGTGCCGGCTGCGTTGCGCGAGCGTTTCTGCGTGCAGCTCGGCGACGGCAGGATCCAGATGTCGAACGAGCTGCGGCGACGCATCTGCTTCGCGCAGCTCGATGTATTACGCATGGGACGCTTCCCGCTACGCGATGTGGATCTGATCTACTGCCAGAATATGCTGATGTATTTTCCGCGCGTCCGCCGTTTGCAAATCGTCGAGATGCTGGCCGGGCGGGTCGCTCCGGGCGGTGTCCTGGTGCTTGGTCCGGGCGATCTGCCCTGCTGGGCGCACGAGGATTTCACGCGCATGCGTTATGAGGGAACCTTGGCGTTTCAGCGCCATGGGGCCGATACGGCGAGCGTATAAGGGAAAATAATGAACGAAGCAATCGATTACAGCACCGTGAAGTGGGTCAAGCAGGAGCTGGACGCGACGCTCAAGCAGGCCCGCCAAGCGCTCGAAGCCTACGTCGAGCAGCCCGACGACGAGTCGCAACTGCGGTTCTGCGCGGTGCATCTGCACCAGGTGCAGGGCACCTTGCAGATGGTGGAGCTCTACGGCGCGGCGTTACTCGCCGAGGAGATGGAGCAGGTGGTCGAGGCCTTGCTGAACGGTGACGTCGGCCAGAAGCAGGAGGCCTATGAGCTGGTCATGCGCGCCATGCTGCAGCTGCCGGACTATCTCGAGCGGTTGATCGCAGGCGGACGCGATCTGCCGCTGCTGTTGTTGCCCCTGTTGAACGACCTGCGCGCCATCCGCGGCCAGAAATTGCTTTCCGAAAATTCTCTGTTTTCGCCGGACCTCAACGTCGCCCTGCCCGCCGCCGCACGCGTCGAGGCGCAAGTCGAGGACTTCGCCGCCGTCGTCCGCAAACAGCGTCATACCTACCAGCTCGCGCTGCTGGGCTGGTTCCGCGGAAAATCCGTCGCAGCGGATCTGGAGCGCCTGGGAAGCGCGCTCAAAGAATTGCAGTCGGTATGTACCGAGGAGGCCGGTCAACGTCTGTGGTGGATCGCCGGCGGTATGGTGGCTGCATTGCGCAACGACTGGCTGGAAGCCAGCATGGCCACCAAGCTCTTGCTCGGTCAGGTCGACCGCCAGATCAAGCGCCTGCTGGACGAGGGCGAAGCCGCCTTCGCCGCAAATCCGCCCATCGACCTGCTCAAGAATCTGCTGTTCTATGTGGCGCGCGCCAGCGACGGGGGCGAGCCGGTCAGCCTCATCAAACAGACCTACCGACTCAGCTCCCTGCTGCCCGACAGTACCGAATTGGAACAGGCGCAAGGCAGCCTGTCCGGACACAACGCCGAGCTGATGCGCACCGTATGTGCGGCGATAAAGGAGGACCTCGCCCGCGTCAAAGACGTTCTGGACCTGTTCCTGCGCGGCGGGCGCAAGGCCCCGGGGGATCTGCAACCTGCGGCGGAAACACTGAGCCGGGTCGCCGACACCCTGAGCATGTTGGGGTTGGGCGCGCTGCGCAAGGCGATTCAGGACCAGACCCAGGCGGCGACAGACATCGCCGCCGGACGCTGTGCGCCGGACGAGTCCGCGCTGATGGACATCGCCAGCGCATTAATCTATGTCGAGTCCTCGCTGGACGGGCTGGCGCACGGCGGTACGCCCGCAGCCGAACCGGAGGCGGTGGCCGACGCGGAAGTCTCCGGCATGCAGTTGCCCGAGACGGAATTCAATCAGGTGCGCGGCGTAGTCGCGGACGAAGCCATTCGCGACATCGCGCAGGCCAAGGACGCCATCCTCGCCTTTATGGAAGACACCAGCGACTTCACGGTACTGGAGAAGGTGCCGCCGCTGTTCAATCAGATCAAGGGCGGGCTGTTGCTGCTGAACGAAGTTCATGCCGCCTCGCTGGTCGATGCGTTGCGCGCTTATGTCGCCGATCGCATTCTCGCCGACCAGGCACTGCCGGCCGATGCCTCGCTGGACGACCTCGCCGACGTCATATCGAGCGTCGAATATCATCTGGAGAACCTGCGCGAGGGCCGCGTGTTCGGCAGCATGGTGCTCGATTTCGCGGCCAAGAGCCTGGAGCAGCTGGGCTGCCGGCCTGAGCCGTACCAGGCCGACGAGGCGGCACCGCCTACCGTCGAATCGATCGACCTCAGCGACGTCGCAGCACCGCCCGGCACGGAAGCGTCCGAGCCGCCCGACGAGATGCCTGAAGAGATTCAGATCGAGACGACGGGCCTCGATGTTCCCGACGAGTTTTCAGGCCCCGATGCGGATCCGTTCGCCCTGTCAGAGCCGGACCTTTCGGCACCGGAGGACGAACTCGACATCGTCTCGATGGATCCCTTCGAGAACGAGGCTGACCAGGCGCCGCTCGACAGCCCGATCGCCGGCCCCCAGGGCATCGACGCCGTCGAAGACGCCTTTGGCACTGAAGAGATTGTCTCCATTGACGTGGCGGAGGAGGCGGAGTCCGCACTCGCGGCCACGCCGGTCGCAACGATGCCGCCTCAGCAGGTGCTGTCGGAAGAGATCGATCCGGAAATCCTCGAGATTTTCATCGAGGAGGCCGAGGAGGAGCTTGGCAATATCGCCGAGTGTCTGCCGCGCTGGTTGTCCAACGAAGACGACCGCGACGCCATGACCACCATGCGGCGCTCCTTTCATACCTTGAAGGGCAGTGGTCGGCTGGTCGGTGCCCTGCGCATCGGTGAATTCGCCTGGGCCTATGAGAGCGCGCTGAACAGGTTGCTGGAAGGAACCCTGACGCGAAGCGATGCGCTGTGCGGATTGCTGGAACGGGCCGTGCAGGCCCTGCCGGAATTGATCGCGCAGATCCGCGACGGCGCCGCCACCACGCAGCCGGTCGAGGCCATGATGGAAATGGCGCAGGCCCTGGGTCGCGGCGAAGCCGTCGATCCGGCGCAGCTCGACGCGGCCCCGGTCGCGGCTACGGCGGTCACTCCGACTGCATCGGAACCACTGGCGACGGATTACGGCAATCTGCAATCCGCCGCCAACTTCGATGACTTCGACGCATTCGCGGAGGCATCGGAACCGGCCACCGCGGCCGATGACGATGCCTTGGCACCGCCCATAGACCCGGTGCTGTACGACATCTTCAGCCACGAATCGCACGAGCACATCGTCACCATCCGCCGCTTCCTCGAAGACTGCGAAGTGCAGGGCAGCGGTTGCCGGATGAGCGACGAGCTGATGCGGGCGCTGCATACCTTGCACGGCAGTGCCCGCATGGCCGGCGCCAAGACGATTGCCGACATCGCGTTCGAGATCGAAAAGTATGGCAAGGCGCTGCGCAACGATAGTGCAGCCATGTCGGATGACGGCGTGCGTTTGGTCGGGGACGCCTTGCAGGCCATCGAGGGCCTGTTGCTGCAGTTGCGTACGCCCGATGCTACGCAGGCGGATTAGACCGGGCTCATCGACGCCCTCGCCCAGCTGCCGCGCGGCACCCAAAATGTTTCGCATATCCCCTCGGCCGAAGTACCCGACGAGCTCGACGCGGACGGCGAGGTCGAAGCGCTTGGGATCGAGGAAATCGATGTTGGCACGCCCCCGGCAGATCCGTTTGCGGATTTGAACGACGACGCGTTCGGCCCGATCGACGAAGCGAACGCCGCGGAGGTTGCGTCGGATTGGGAGTCGAACGATGCATCCGACCCCGAAACCGATTTTGTGAACGGTTTCGAAATGGATGTCGAACCCGGCGATGCGCTAAGCGCGGACCCGGCCTCACAGGCGAATCGGAACGCAATCGACGATGCGGTCGCGGATCCGTTCAGCGCCGAGGCCGAAATTGTTCCGTTCGTCGGGGCAGCGCCGAATGTCTCCATCGAGGTCGCCGATGCGAACCTCGACGTCGAAGAGTCAAGAACCCCGCCACTGCACGCCGTCGAACCGGCCGTATCCGGCGACGGCGACTGGGCCAGCGTTGATTACGCCGAAATCGATGCCGATCTGCTCGAGGTCTTCCTTGAGGAAGGGGAAGAGATTCTCGGCTCCATCGATACCACTTTGCAAGGCTGGATCGCCGCCGCCGATGACCAGGCCCTGATGGCCGAGTTGCAACGCCATCTGCACACCCTGAAGGGTGGCGCGCGCATGGCGAACATCGGCGCCATCGGCGATCTGAGCCACGCGCTGGAATCGCTGTTGATCGCGGTCGTCGACGGCGAGGTGACGTCGAGTCAGAACTTGTTCGATCTGCTGCTGCAAGCCCAGGATCGGCTGACGCACATGCTGGAAGCCGCGCGCGCGCAGCGACCCATGCGCGCTGCGACAGGCCTGATCGATCAGCTTGAAAGCGTTCGTCTTGGAGAGGGCGCCGATGCAACGGCGCCGTCCGGAATACAGGCCGGGGCGTGGGAGCCGCGCGCCGAATCCGAACACGTCTTTGCCGCGCATGAACAGCAGGCCGCGCCCGTGGCGGCTACCGCCGCGGTTGCGGACGCTATGGACGAGGCCAAGTTGGTCGGTCGCACCCAGCAGGAGTTGGTGCGTGTGCGCGCCGATCTGCTGGATAACATGGTCAACTACGCAGGCGAGATCAGCATCTACCGTTCGCGCCTGGAACAACAGGTCGGCAGCATGCGTTTCAATCTGTCCGAGCTTGGTCAGACCGTGGATCGTCTGCGCGACCAGCTGCGCAAACTCGAGATCGAGACCGAGGCTCAGGTGTTGTTCCGCTACGAGCGCGACGGCGGCGGCGAAGACGAGCATTTCGATCCGCTGGAGATGGACCGTTACTCGCACTTGCAGCAACTGTCCCGCTCCATGCTCGAGGGCATCGGCGACCTGGTCAGCATCCAGGGCCTGCTCGACAACATCACGCGCGAGTCGGAAACCCTGCTGCTCCAGCAGGCGCGGGTAAATACGGAATTGCAGGAAGGCCTGATGCGCACGCGCATGGTGCCCTTCTCGGGGCTCGCGCCGCGTATGCGCCGCATCCTGCGCCAAGCCTGTCAGGAGCTCGGCAAGCGCGCCGAGCTGACCCTGGAAGGCGCGGAAGGCGAGATGGATCGCACCGTCATCGATCGCATCATTGCGCCGATCGAGCACATGCTGCGAAACGCGATCGCGCATGGCATCGAGTCGCCGGAACGCCGCGCCGCAGCCGGCAAACGTCCCGCCGGTGCGATCAAGGTGAGCCTGTCGCGCGATGGTTCCGACGTGATCATTCAGCTTGCCGACGACGGCGCCGGGATGAATCTCGAAGCGATCCGCCGCAAGGCACAGCAACGCGGCCTGATGACCGACGCCGCCGAGCTGAGCGACAACGACGTCATGCAGTTCGTGCTGGAGACAGGTTTCAGTACCGCCGAGAAGGTTTCGCAGATTTCCGGACGCGGTGTCGGCATGGACGTCGTCAACAGCGAAGTGAAACAGTTGGGCGGTTCGCTGCACATAGCCTCCCGTGAAGGTCAGGGCACGGTCTTCACCATCCGCTTGCCGTTCACGCTCGCCATCAGCCAGGCGCTGCTGGTCCAGGTGCACGAGGAGATCTACGCGATCCCCTTGACCGGCATCGAAGGTATCGTGCGCATGAATCAGGACGAGCTGACGCGTTACCACGACGACAGCAGCGCACGCTTTGAATACGCGGGCTACAGCTATCCGGTGCAAAGCCTCGGCGCCATGTTGGGCCAAGGCGCTCCGGTGCTCGGCCCGGGCGCACCGAAGCGCCTGCCGGTGCTGTTGGTGCGTTCCGGCGACCACCGTATGGCCTTGCAAGTGGATTCGTTGCTCGGCAGCCGCGAGACGGTGGTGAAATCGGTCGGCCCGCAGATCAGCACCGTACGCGGTATTTCCGGCGCGACCATTCTCGGCGACGGGCGCGTGGTATTGATTCTGGACCTGGGTGGCCTGTTGCGCGCCGGCGGCGTCGGCGTAAGTCTGGAGACCGCAGCGCCGGCGGTCGAAGCACAGGCGCGCGCGCTGACGGTGATGGTCGTCGACGACTCCATCACGGTGCGCAAGGTAACCACACGTTTATTGGAACGCAACGAAATGCAGGTCGTCACTGCCAAGGACGGCGTCGATGCCGTCGCCAAGTTGCAGGAACAGATCCCGGACGTGATGCTGCTGGATATCGAAATGCCGCGCATGGACGGCTTCGAGCTGGCGACCCACGTGCGCAACGAACCGCGACTGCGCGGCATCCCGATGATCATGATCACCTCGCGTACCGGAGATAAGCACCGCAAGCGGGCGATAGAGATCGGTGTCGATCGCTACCTGGGAAAACCGTTTCAGGAAGGCGCCCTGCTCGAGACCATCCGCGAGCTGGTAGAGGAGCGGAAAGCCAATGGCTGATGCGGCATCGCGCAATCTGCGCGTTGCATTGATCGCCGACCAGGAGCCGCAGGGGACAAGTCTCAAAGCATTGCTGGAGTCAAACGGACTGGAAGTGATCGTGCAACGGAATATTCGCGAGTACGATCCCGGCTGCGTCAGTGCGGAGCAGGCGGACGTGCTGCTGGTCGACCTGGACGAGCGTGCCGGCCACGAGATGGAGCGACTGGAAGCACTGATCGAACGCTCCGCAATACCCATATTGTTCAATGAAGGTGGTATCCCTGGTGGCAGCGGCTGGGGGCGTAAGCTGATCGCCAAATTGTCGGGATTGGTGTCGGTGCACAGGGCGCCACCGATGATGTCTGCAAGCGGCATGGCGCAGGTTACGGAAGCAGAAGCCGCACGGAACGATTCATCGGCCTTCATCGAAACCGAGTCAGACACACCGCGCGCCGCAGCACAGCGCCCGGCCCTGCGCGTTGTCGGTCCGGACCAGGAGGCCAGCGCGCCACCAAGACAGGTATGGGTGCTGGCGGCTTCGCTTGGCGGCCCGCAGGCGCTGAAATCCTTTGTCGCCCATTTGCCCGGCGACCTGCCGATCGCCTTTGTCGTTGCGCAGCATATCGGCCGGCCGTTCGTGCCGCTGCTCGCCGAGCAGTTGGGTCGTGTTGCCAAGGTGAGCGTACGGCCGGCCGAGACCGGCCGGGCGCTGCGCACGGGCGAAGTGGTGCTGGTGCCGGTCGATCGCCGCTTTCGCCTGGCTGACGGCGGCATGGTCGAATTGCGCGACGAGCCTATGCGTGGGCCTTATAAGCCCTGTATCGATGAAGTGATGGAAGAGGTGGTGGCGCACTATGGCGCCGCGACCGGGGCCATCGTCTTCAGCGGCATGGGCGAGGATGGCGCGACCGGCGCGCTGGCGATCGCGGATGCAGGCGGTCTGGTGTGGGCGCAGGATGCCGACAGTTGCGTGATCAGCAGCATGCCGGATGCCGCGCGTCGCTGCGGTGTGGTTCGTTATAGCGGTACACCGGAGCTGCTGGCCGCGAAGCTTGCGGAGCAGGTCAGCGCCCAAGCCCATCTGTGTTAGTGCGGTAAGCGCAAATACCATTTCAGGAGAACGACGATGCTGACGACGGGCCAGGATTCGATGCGTACGCTGATCATCCCTTTGCAGGGCCGCAATCTGCTGCTGCCCAACGTGGCCGTTGCCGAGGTGGTGCCTTATGTGCGCCCGCGCGAAGTCGAGGGTGCGCCGGACTGGCTGTTGGGTACGCTGAGCTGGCGGGGACTGAACATTCCGTTGATCTCGTACGACCGCCTCCAGGGACTGGACAACAGTGCCGGGATAGGTCAGGCGCGCATCGCCGTGCTCAATACCGTGCAGGCCGGTAGCGGGCTGCAGTTCTATGCCCTGGTGACCGCGGGCATTCCCCAGCTCAAGCGTGTCGATGCCGATGCGGTCCAGGTGTCCGCGGACACGGCCGAAGGCGCCCTGTCTCAGGTACAGATCGGCGACATCCAGGCGATGATCCCGGATCTCGACGCGCTGGAGTCGACCGTTGCGCAGTGTTGGAAACAGGTGGCCTGAGAAGCGACGCGAACGGCCGCTGAGATTCAACGGGCCAGTGCGTTGCGAGACTCGCGATCGAAAGTACGCTCACGAACGGCGACGTTGCGGGTCAGTTTAGATCTCCCCAGATCCCCTGCAGTGCAGCCAACGCAGTGAGCGCCGCGGTTTCCGTGCGCAGAACGCGCGGGCCCAGGCGCAGGCGCTGAAAACCCGCAGACACCGCAAGCTCACGCTCCGCGGGACTCAACCCGCCTTCCGGTCCGACCAATAGACTCAGCGCCTCGATAGGCGGGTTCAGGCCGCTGACATTCACATCCCCCTCCGGATCGAGAAACAGGCCGCGATCGCTGCGCAGGCGCGTCGTCAACCACTGGTCGAGACGTTGCACCGATCCAAGCTCAGGAATACGGCTGCGGCCGGACTGTTCGCAGGCATGCAGGATAATGCCTTGCCAATGTTGCAGGCGCTTCTCTTCCCGTTCGCCGCTCAGCCTGACCTGGCTGCGCTCGGTCGCCAACGGCACGATGCGCCGTACGCCCAGCTCGACCGCCTTCTGCAAGGTGAAATCCATCCGTTCGCCGCGCGAAATGCCCTGCGCGAGTTCGATCGACAGCGGCGACTCCGTTGCGCGCACCCGCGCGTCGCCGACCCGGCAACGCGCCTGATCCTTGCGAACCTCGATCAGTTCCGCCGCATAGTCTTTGCCATCGCCATTGAACAAGCAGACCAGATCGCCGACCCGCAACCGCAACACCCGCACCACATGCCCGACCGCGCGCGCGTCCAGCGCCACCTCGCTGTCGGATTGCAGTGGTACTGGAAGATAGATACGCGGCGTGGGCATGGTTCAGATGGTGCGTGTCAGGGAAAAACGACTTTAACCTCAAAGGGCGCGAAGGCGCGCGAAGTAAAACCCTAAACGAGCGTTAAACGAACCCATCGGCCTCTACGGTGCCGGCCCGAGCAGCCCTATCGCCTTGTCTGTTCCAGCGAAGTGCGAGAGATCCAGGCCTCTCCTAAGGAACATCGGATTAAATCTCTTCGCCATTCCGGCGCGTGCCCTGGCCAAGAGAATCAGCGACCCGGATGCCGGCCTTCGCCGGCATGACGGTTAAATTAGAGTTCCCCTAAATATTATTCTCACGCGCCTTCACGCCCTCCGCGGTAAAAGCATTCCTTTCATACCCGCTCAGCCCAAGATTTTTCCACAGAGCGATCGTCGGACCCGCTGCGTTCATGGTGTAGAAGTGCAGCCCGG
>JBAYTM010000009.1:0-15832 GCA_041675685.1 Thiohalobacteraceae bacterium | reverse complement strand
GCGCCCTGCTCGTCCATCAGCGGGCGTAGCGTGGAGAGCAATGCCTGGAAGAGCCGGTCGTTGTGCGCCTCCTCCTGGCCAAGTAACGCCTTCATCTGCGCCCGCTGACTGGGCATGCGGAAGCAGGCGGGGCAATTGTCCCGGATCACCGGTAGTGCGGCGGCCTCGCTGAAGGCGCGCAACTGCCGCTCGCGCACGTACACCAGCGGCCGGATGATGCGTACGTCGCCGGCATCGTTGCGGTAATGCGCCTTCATGGTCTGCAGGCGCCCGCCGTGGAAGGCCGACAACAGAAAACTCTCCGCGAGATCGTCCAGGTGCTGGCCCAGCGCAAGGACGTTGTAGCCCTGGGTGCGCGCCGTGTTGTACATCAGACCGCGCTTCATGCGCGCGCACCAACTGCAATAGGAATCGTTCCGCATGTGGGTCAGCGCGCGTTCCATGATCGGCTCGCGGACGAAGTGGTAGGGGACGCCGAGCGCCGCCACATAGGCCTGCAACGGCGAGGGGTCGAAACCTTCGACCATGGGATCGATGGTGATGGCGCCGATGTCGAAGCGCACCGGCGCATGCCGCTGCAGGTGGCGTAGGATGTGCAGCAACGAGAGCGAATCCTTGCCACCGGAGAGCCCCAGCAGAATCCGGTCCCCGGGCTGAATCATGGCGTAGTCCCCGATGGCGCGGCCGACGGGACGCAGCAAGGCCTTGGGCGGGCGGGGTATGGCGATCGGCATGTTCATGGTGCGGAGATCCAAACGGGTCCTGGGCGGGCGGCCGACGTCAGAGCATAACTATACTGAGCAGAAATCACGACCGGAGGCAGCGCATGACCGAAGCAACAGAAGTCGTCGGGATATCGCCGCAGGAGGCCTGGGAGTTTCTCCAGAAGAATCCGCGCGCCATTCTGATCGATGTGCGTTCCAATATGGAATACCTGTTCGTCGGACATCCGGTCGGCGCGATCCACGTGCCCTGGATCGACGAGCCGGATTGGCAGATCAATCCGCACTTCGTCACGCAGATCCGACAACTCGTCCTCGGCGGCGTGTGCGACGCGAACGGGAACTTCAGCTGCGCACCGGTCGTACTGTTGTGCCGCAGCGGGAAGCGCTCTCTGGAGGCCGGTAAGCTGCTGGTAAAGAACGGCTTTAGGGAGATATACAACATCACCGAGGGCTTCGAGGGCGAGCTCGATACGAGCCACCACCGCAGTACACTGGGCGGCTGGCGGTTCCGCGGTTTGCCCTGGGAGCAATGCTGACGAAGCCGTTTCGACGGCAAACAGCGCAGCAACAGATCGCGGATCCGGGTGCCGCGTTGACTCTCGCGGGCTGGGCAGAATATATTGCAGCACCAGCGCTTGGCGCTGGCCGGAAATTATATTAATGATTCGTTGGCCGCTGCGCAGTGGTTGGCGACAATTCGGGATCCTGAACCAACGACCGTATACACACAGGACTTGGCAGTTGTCTGCAGTGCGCCCGGGACAACCTGTTCGTCCAAAGTCAAACTATTGCAGTTTAGGAGGAGGGTAATATGTCGACCGACGCAATGCAGAATGGACAGCTCGATCAGTGGCTGAACCAGAAGCTGGACGAGCTGCTGCCGACCAAACTGGCCGAGATCGAGGCCAGCAAGACGCCATCCATGGCGATCATCGCGACCAAGGGCACCCTGGATTGGGCCTACCCGCCGTTCATCCTCGCCTCCACCGCCGCGGCGCTCGGCTGGGAAGCCAGCATCTTCTTCACCTTCTACGGCCTGTTGCTGCTGAAGAAGGAGATCCCCTCCGAGGTCAGCCCGCTCGGCAATCCGGCCATGCCCATGAAGATGCCGTTCGGTCCGAAGTGGTTCCAGAGCTTCGCCTGGCCGATGCCGAACCTGATCATGGCCGGTATCCCCGGCTTCGAGAAGGTCGCCACCGGTTTGATGAAGAAGACCTTCAAGAACAAGGGTGTCGCGACCGTCGAGGAGCTGCGTGAACTGTGCATCGAGGCGGAAGTGAAGATGTTCGCCTGCCAGATGACCGTCGACGTGTTCGGCTTCAGCCATGACGAGTTCATCGGCGGCGTCGACTACGTCGGTGCCACCTACTTCCTGCCCATGGGCAAGGAAGCGGACGTCTGCCTGTTCATCTGAACCCGGCGCGTCGGTGTTGGAAACACAGGGCCTGCACGGGCCCTGTGTTTTTTTATGCGATGGAAAGTGCGGAGCCCGGAAAAAAGAAACCCGGCGCAAGCCGCCGGGTCGATGCTGGAAGGCGTCTGAACTCCCTCCCTGGAGGCGTCCGGACAGCTGCGCATACTCTTCCTCCCAAAAAAGTATCCGTACTTTTCCGATGCGCCGATTGTCCCTAGACTTCAGCTCTCCGGTTACTCGGGTGCGCATGAAGCCGGCTGCGATAATGGCACTATCCCCGCGTGGCTTGTGTCAGTTCGTTGTGAAGCAACTTGTAAGAATATCCCTACTCCCGCCCCGCAAAGTGGAGCGTGCGTACCACTAAGGTTGTGTCCATGCAGGTTCTGTATCCCGAAATCGCGCCCTATGTCCGTCACACTCTGAAGGTCGACGCTCCACATCAGCTGTATGTCGAGGAGTCCGGTAATCCGGGCGGCATCCCGGTGCTGTTCCTGCACGGTGGGCCGGGCGCCGGCTGCGAGCCCTTTCACCGTCGCTTCTTCGATCCGACACGCTATCGCATCGTCCTGTTCGACCAGCGCGGCTGCGGTCGCTCCACGCCGCATGCCGAGCTGCACGGCAACGACACCGGGGTCCTGGTGGCCGATATCGAGCGCATACGCGCCCATCTCGACATCCAGCGCTGGCTGGTGTTCGGCGGATCCTGGGGTTCCACGCTCGGCCTGGTTTACGCTGAGACCCATCCGGACGCCGTCCTGGGCCTGGTGTTGCGCGGCATTTTCCTGTGTCGCCCGCGCGATATCCGCTGGTTCTACCAGGAGGGTGCGTCCTTCCTGTTTCCCGACTATTGGCGCGATTACCTGGCGCCCATCCCCGCGGCCGAACGTGCGGATCTGGTGTCCGCCTTCTATCGACGCCTGACGGAGGCGGACGAGGTGACGCGCATGGCGGCGGCCAAGGCCTGGTCGTTATGGGAGGGCCGCACCGCCACCTTGCTGCCGCGGCAAGCCGTGCTCGACCACTTCGCGGATCCATTCACCGCATTGAGTCTGGCGCGGATCGAGTGTCACTACTTCATGAACCGCAGCTTTCTCGAACCCGATCAGATCCTGAATCGGGCGTCACGCCTGCACGATATTCCGGGGGTGATCGTGCACGGCCGTTATGACGTCGTTTGCCCCGTCGAGCAGGCGTTCGCGTTGCACGAGGCCTGGCCGCAGGCGCAACTGGAGATCATCGCGGACGCCGGTCACTCGGCGACCGAGCCGGGTATCGTCGATGCGCTGGTGCGGGCAACCGACGCGTTCGCCGAGCGGCTTGCGTGATCGGCCTGCTGCAGCGAGTCGCCCGGGCGCGCGTCCTGGTCGGCGGGCAACCGGTCGGCGCGATCGCGCGAGGCCTCTTGGTGTTCGTCGGCATCGAACGCCGGGACACGGAGATGCAGGCAGAGCGCCTGCTGGAGCGGCTGCTCGGTTACCGGATCTTTCCCGATGCGGACGGCAAGATGAATCTGAGCCTCAGCGACCAGCGCGGCGGGCTGTTGCTGGTGCCGCAGTTCACCTTGGCCGCCGACACCTGTAAAGGCATGCGCCCAAGCTTCACACCGGCCGCCGCCCCCGAGGAAGGCCGGCGATTGTTCGCTTATCTCCTCAGGCGCGCTCGCCTCGAGCACCCGGAGGTCGCCGCCGGCCAATTCGGTGCGGACATGCAGGTGGAACTCGTCAACGACGGTCCGGTGACCTTTTGGCTGCGTGCCGCGGCGAGCGACCCCGAGTGACGGGCTTTTGCGGCGAACGGCGACTCAGCGCAACCCGGGCGCGTTAGTCTTCTCGCAGGACCGTCGAAAGTAGCAGGTCAGGGCGCTGGTGAGGCTGGTCAGAAACCAGAACAGAAAAAAACCGAGGGTATAGGCACCGAGCCGACTCATCTCGGCGAACCTGCTGCCCATGAGCAGGTGCTGTGGGTCGAAGGCGGCGAAGAACAGGATCGTTGCCAGGCCGGACATCAGGAAAGAGGGCCAGAGGATCGCGACGACGCGTTGAATCAGCGGGATCTCGTTCATGGTGACATAGCCTCCGTTATTGTCGTTGTTCAATCCGGGTTTGGCTGTAGCAGCGCCTGCTGCTGCTCGGGCAGGGCCAACCGGCCCGCGAGACGCCACGCGCCTTGCGGCGACTCCAGCTGCACATGCCAGCGACCTGGGGCGATGGGGCCCAGTCGCGCGCTCCACGCGTCCCGGGATTCGCGGGTCAGCGTCAGGCTGCGGTCGAGGTGAGGCCGGGTCGGATGGACGAGGCGCAACTCGAGGTCGTCGGTGTCCGCATTCGCCGGTAGACCGCTCAACGTCAATGCCAACTGACCGCCGGCCGGGTCCAGGCGTACCAGTCCGGACAGCCCGAGCGCCTGCGCCTGACGATCGCGGCCCAATGCCTGATTGATCGCCAGCCCTTGCTTGTAGTAATCGTCGACCACCAGGCCATCCGGATCACGTACCGCGATGACCAGCGTGGCGATACTCGCGACGACCGCGGTCAAGGGCAAGGCGATGACGAACCAGGGCCAGAATTGACGGTACCAGGGTAAGCTTTGTATCGACATCAATGCGCTCCTGCGGCCGGACCGATCAGGCGGCCGCTTTGTCGGGTCTGCAGTTCGGGGTCGTCGAGCGATTCGAGCATGAAGCTGATTTCGTTGCTCGGCCGCTGCAAATTGATGGGATCGATGCGCACCCGGACCGGCAGGCTGCGCACTTCGCCCGGTGCGAGCTGTACGACATCCTGACCCAGATCCAACTCGAGACCGACCAGGCCGGCGACCGACAGCTGAAACCGGTGCGTCTGATCGTCCATGTTGACGAGTTTGAGGGTATAGACGTTCTCGATCAGACCCATCTCGGTCTCACGGTACAGCACGTTGCGGTCACGAATGACATCGAGCTCCACCGGAATGCGCTGACTGATGGAATAGACCAACCCGCCGCCCAACGCGAGCAGGAACAGGGCATAGAACACCACGCGCGGACGCAAGATGTGGGCGATCTTGCCCTGCATGGCGTTTTCCGTCGTATAGCGGATCAGGCCTTTCGGATAGCCTATTTTGGCCATCACGTCGTCGCAGGCATCGATGCAGGCTGCGCAGCCGATGCATTGATATTGCAGTCCATCGCGAATGTCGATGCCGGTCGGGCACACCTGCACACAGAGCGTGCAGTCTACGCAATCGCCGAGCCCGGCGGCGCGATGGTCGAGATTGCGCTTGCGCGAACCGCGCGGTTCGCCGCGTTGCGCATCATAGGAGATGATCAGTGTGTCGCGGTCGAACATGGCGCTCTGGAAGCGCGCGTACGGGCACATGTAGATGCAAACCTGTTCGCGCATCCAGCCGGCATTGCCGTAGGTGGCCAGACCGTAGAACAGGATCCAGAAGGTCTCCCAGGGTCCGAGCGTCAGCGCAAACAACGCGCCCCAGAGTTCGGTAATAGGCGTGAAGTAGCCGACGAAGGTGAAACCGGTCCAGGCGGACAACAGCAGCCAGAGCCCATGTTTGGTCGCCTTGATGCGGAACTTCGTTGCATCGAGCGGACGCTTGTCGAGCTTCATCTGTCGGTTGCGATCACCTTCGACCTTGCGCTCGATCCACAGGAAGAGTTCCGTCCAGACGGTCTGCGGGCAGGCGTAACCGCACCATAGCCGCCCCGCCAGCGCCGTGAAGAAAAACAGCGACAGCGCGGCGATCACCAGCAACCAGGCCAGATAGAAGAAATCCTGCGGCCAGAAGGTCAGCCCGAGGATGTAGAATTTGCGGGCCGGCAGATCGAACAGTACCGCTTGATGACCGTCCCAGGTCAGCCAGGGAACGACGTAATACAAGCCCAGCAGCAGGGTGACCCCGAGCACGCGCAACCCGGCGAACATGCCATGCACCTGGCGTGGATAGATCTTCTGGCGCTTGGCGTAGAGGACGTCCTCGACTGAGGCATCCGGCGGTGTGGGGAGCGGTTGACGGTCGGTCATGCTGAACTCTGAAAAAACGTTTCGATCTGGCGGATCTGAAAGCCGGCGACCATGCGCCGGATGCGTCCGTCAGACGGCATCCGGCGTATGGTCGGGACTACGTACGTCGGCGCTATTCGACGGGTTGGGAAAGGCTGTAGATGTAGGCGGCCAACAGGTGCACCTTGTCTTCGCCGAGAAATTCGCGGTGCGCGGGCATCACGCCGTTGCGGCCGCTCGCGATGGTCTGTTGGATCACGCCCGGTGAGCCGCCGTACAGCCAGACGTTATCGGTCAGGTCGGGCGCACCCAGCGCCTTGTTGCCGGTACCGTCTGCGCCGTGGCAGGCGACGCACATGGCATCGAACCGCGCCTTGCCCGCGGTAGCCGCGGCGGCATCCGCTTCGCGACCACTGAGTTGCACCACATAGGCCGTAACCTCCTCGACACCGGTCGTGCCGAGCGCATCCTTCCATCCTGGCATTACACCCTGACGTCCGTCGAGGATGCTGGCCTTGATGGTCTCCGGCTCGCCGCCGTACAGCCAATCGTTGTCGGCCAAGTTGGGAAAGCCCGGCGTGCCGTTGGCGTCGGAGCCGTGGCAGGTCGCACAGTAATTCAGGAACAGCCGTTGGCCAATCTTGGCCGCATCCGGATCCCGTGCCACCTGCGCCAGGTCCTGCTGCGCGTACGCGGCGAAGATCGGGCCGAATTTCTCCGCCGCGCGCTGCATCTCGTCGGCGTACTGGTTCTCCTGGGTCCAGTTCCAGGCGCCCGAGAATTTTCCGAGCCCCGGGTACAGTACGAGGTAGATCAACCCGAACACCAGCGTGAGGTGGAACAGCCATAACCACCAACGCGGCAGAGGATTGTTGTACTCCTGCAGCGACCCGTCCCAGGTGTGTCCGGTAACGGCGCCATTGGCCGCCTCACCGGTCCGCTTCCTGCTCGTCCAGGCGATCAGCCACCAGCAGGCGAGGATATTGCCGAGCGTGAGCAGGATCACCCACCAGTTCCAGAACTCACTCGAAAATACAAAATCGTCATTCATGGTTCCGATCCTTTTGCGTGCCCGACCGTGCGGGGTTGCCGTCTTCGACGAACGGGAGATTGGCCGCCTCGTCGAAGGCTTGTTTACGTTTGCCGCTCCATGCCCAGATCCACACACCGATGAAGGCGGCGAACACCAGGACCGTAAAGATCGAGCGAAGGGTTACGATGTCCATGGCGTCATCTCCGCGTCTTGATCAGCGTGCCGAGGTCCTGCAGATAGGCGATCAAGGCGTCCAGTTCCGATTTTCCGGCCACTGCGGCTTGCGCCCCGGCGATGTCAGCGTCCGTATAGGGCACGCCGAGCGTCCGCATGACCTCCATTTTCTTGGCCGTGTCCGCGCCGTCCAGGAGCGTCTCCGCCAGCCAGGGGAAGCCCGGCATGTTGGATTCCGGCACCACGTCGCGCGGATTGATCAGGTGCACGCGATGCCAGTCGTCGGAGTAACGACCGCCGACGCGCGCCAAGTCCGGACCGGTGCGCTTCGATCCCCACAGGAAGGGATGGTCATAGACGAACTCGCCCGCGACCGAATAGTGACCATAGCGCTCGGTCTCCGCGCGGAAGGGACGGATCATCTGGGAGTGACAGGTGTGACAGCCTTCGCGCACATAGATGTCGCGCCCTTCCAATTGCATTGCCGTGCGTGGCATCAGGCCTTCGACCGGTTCGGTGGTGCTCTTCAGAAAGAACAAGGGCACGATTTCCACCAGGCCGCCGACACTGATCACCAGGATGACGAGCAGTGCCAGCAGGCCGACATTTTTCTCTACGACTTCATGACCCATGACGATGTCTCCTCAAGCGGCCTGCGGAATGGGGGCTTCGACCGCGCGCTGGCCGTAGATCGTCTTGATGACGTTGTAGGCCATGATCAGCATGCCGGACAGGAACACCACACCTCCGAGGAAGCGCACGAAATAGAAGGGATACATACGCTCCAGTGACTCGACGAAGCTGTAGGTCAGCGTCCCGTCGGCGTTCACCGCGCGCCACATCAGACCTTGCATGACGCCGGCGATCCACATCGCCGAGATGTACAGTACGACGCCGATGGTGGACACCCAGAAGTGCACGTCGATCAGTTTGATGCTGTACATCTGTTCGCGACCGAACATGCGCGGAATCAAAAAGTACATGGCGCCGATCGATATCATGGCCACCCAGCCGAGCGCGCCGGAATGTACGTGACCGATGGTCCAATCGGTGTAGTGCGAAAGCGCGTTCACGGTCTTGATGGCCATCATCGGACCTTCGAAGGTCGACATGCCGTAGAACGACAGCGAGACGATCAGGAACTTGAGGATCGGATCGGTACGCAACTTATGCCAGGCGCCGGACAGCGTCATCATGCCGTTGATCATGCCGCCCCAGGACGGCGCCAGCAGGATCAGCGAGAACACCATGCCGAGCGACTGTGCCCAGTCCGGCAGTGCGGTGTAATGCAGGTGGTGCGGACCTGCCCACATATAGGTCGAGATCAGCGCCCAGAAGTGCACGACCGACAACCGGTACGAATACACCGGCCGGTTCGCCTGCTTCGGAATGAAGTAGTACATCATCCCGAGAAAGCCCGCGGTCAGGAAGAATCCCACCGCGTTATGGCCGTACCACCACTGCACCATCGCATCGATCGCGCCGGGATACGCCGAATAGGACTTGGTGGCTGTGACCGGCAATGCGGCGCTGTTGACCAGATGCAACACGGCGATGGTCAGGATGAACGCGCCGTAAAACCAGTTGGCGACGTAGATGTGCTTGGTGCGTCGCTTCACGATGGTGCCGAAGAACACCACGGCGTACGCGACCCAGACGAAGGTGATCAATATGTCGATCGGCCATTCGAGCTCGGCGTACTCCTTGCTGGTGGTGAGGCCGAGGGGCAGGCTGATGGCCGCCGAGACGATGACGAGTTGCCATCCCCAGAAGGTAAACGCGGCCAGTCCATCCGAGAACAATCGCGCCTGACAGGTGCGTTGTACGACGTAATAGCTGGTGGCGAATAGGGCCGAACCGCCGAACGCGAAGATGACCGCATTGGTGTGCAACGGCCGTAGCCGGCTGAAGGTCAGCCAGGGAATATCGAAATTGAGCGCGGGCCAGACGAGCTGGGCGGCGATGATGACACCGACCAGCATGCCGACGATGCCCCATACCACGGTCATAATCGAAAACTGGCGCACCACTTTGTAGTTGTAGCTGATTGCTGTATCCATTGAAAACCTCACCCGAGGGGTACAGTGACGCGACGAACGGACAAGGCGGACACCCGAAGGTGTCCGCCGCAACGCATTAGAACTTCGTGCCCAAGCCGATCATGACCACCCAGGGATCGATCTCGACATCGAATTGAGTGTTGTGCACGGGTCCGCTTAAAGTCGCTTCGGTGTCAATGTCCATGTACCAGACCTGACCACTGACAAACCACTTGCTGTTGAGGTCGACGTCGACGCCGGCCTCCAGCGCGTAACCCCAGGAATCGTCGAGCTTGAGGTTGTGTGTGCCGAGAGCGCCTTTGGTGTCTTCGGAGAAAAAGTTCGTATAGTTCAGCCCTGCACCGACGAACGGGCGGATATTGCTCGTCGGGGCGAAGTGCCATTGCAGGGTGAGGGTGGGTGGCAAGTGATCGGTCTCGCCGATCTTGCCGAGCGACGAGATACTGCCCTTCGCCTTGATGTCGTGGCTGAACGGCCAGGCGGCGAGCAGTTCGACGCCGATGTTGTCCGTCGCCATGTAGGTAAAATTGATGCCGAGGCTGGTCGAGCTGTCCGCCTCGACCCTGGCGCCGGCCGCGACCGCGGAGATTTCATCGCTATCGCCCGAGGGCGCGACGTGGGCGATACCGGCGCGGACCAGAATGTCGCCCTGTTGTACGGCAAGGGCGGAACCGGAGGCCAGTCCCAAGCTGGCGGCAATGGCCATCGAGACCAGCGCCTGTCTTGTCTGCGGAGTCATGGTGTTGTTCCTTCTGCACTGCGGGTTAGCTATGAATTACCCTGCCCGTGGCTATCGTCGCCAGGCGACGCTGCGGGCGAATCTACTGTGCAAAAGAGAGCGCGGGTCGACCATGACCCATATCAAATAAAGGTTATTCGGCGCGGCGCAGCGCGAGGTCGCTACGCGCGATTGCGGGAGTTGTTGGAGGATTCGTTGTGCGCCATCTGCTGCAGCGCATCCATGTCTTCGATCACCACATGCTTGCGATCGACACTGAGCAATCCCTCGGCCTGGAAACGCGAAAACAGCCGGCTGACCGTTTCTACGGCCAGGCCGAGGTAATTGGCGATATCGGTGCGCGACATGCTCAGATTGAACTCGCGCGCGGAGAAATTGCGCTCGGTAAAGCGCTTGGAGATACGGAGCAACAACGAGGCAAGCCGCTCTTCGGCGCTCTTCTTGCCCAGCCAGATCATCAGATCCTGGTCCTCCAGGATCTCCCGGCTCATGATGCGCAACAACTGGCGTTGCAGGCCGGGGATGCGCGCGCCCAACTCCTGCAGCCGGTTGAACGGAATGTCACAGACGCTGGTGGTTTCCAGCGCGCGGGCCGTGCAGTTATGGCGTTCGGTGGTGATGGCGTCCAGGCCGACCAGTTCGCTCGGAAGATGAAAGCCGGTGACCTGCTCCTGCCCGTCGTCGGTGTTCGTGAAGGTCTTGAGCGAGCCCGAGCGGACGGCGTAGATCGCGGTGAAGGGATCGCCGGCCTGGAACAGATTCTCGCCGCGCTGCAACGGGCGGCGCCGCCGGATGATGCGCTCCAGTTCCTCGATATCGGAATGATTGAGTTCCAGCGGCAGGCACAGCTGGTGCAGGCTGCAGGTTTCGCAGGCGACCTGAATGCTGCTGAGACTGATGACGCGCGAATTCATGATGGTGCAGCACCCCTCCATTGGTGGCCCGGCAGGACCTTTGGCGAGCCAAGCCATTGGAGCAGAACAGTTGAGCTAAATCAATTTAAACCACATTTGTTAATGTGTCGGAACGTTCGCTTCGGTGCGGTGCGCAGGAAGCCCGCCCAGAGCCGATTTCCGGCCTTTCGCTCAGAGTGGTTCTTTCTCCGCGAGTTTTCCGTTAGGATTCCGATTGGTAGCGGGTCAACCACCGACCGCCGAAAGCAGCATTCGACGGTATCCGCGAACAAGACACAAAATTGACACGAATCGCTTGGGATTCCACGCGCGTTGAGTAAGCAGACCATGACGCAACGACAGGCCGAGGTTCGACGCGATACGCTCGAGACCCGCATCTCCCTTCGCCTCGATCTCGACGGCACGGGCAAGGCCAGTTTCAAGACCGGAGTGCCGTTTCTGGACCACATGCTGGATCAGATTGCGCGCCACGGCATGTTCGACCTGGACATCGAGGCCGACGGCGATCTGCACATCGACGCGCACCACACCGTCGAAGATGTCGGCATCACCCTGGGCCAGGCGTTCTGCAAGGCGTTGGGGTCCAAGCAGGGCATTCGCCGGTACGGTCACGCCTACGTGCCGTTGGACGAGGCCCTGTCGCGGGTGGTCATCGACTTTTCGGGCCGTCCCGGTCTGGAGTATCAGGTCCAGTACCCGCGCGCGCGGATCGGCGATTTCGATGTCGATCTGTTGCGTGAATTCTTCCAAGGCTTCGTCAATCATGCGCCGGCGACGCTGCACATCGACAGCCTGCGCGGCGTCAACGCCCACCACATCGCCGAGACCATCTTCAAGGCCTTCGGACGCGCGCTGCGCATGGCCGTGGAAGCGGACGCGCGCATGCAAGGTCAAGTGCCTTCCACCAAAGGCAGCCTCTGAGCCGGACGCTCGACCCGCCACTATGGGCCTTTTCTTTCAGAACGCTTTCCAACTGTGCGTCCCGGCGCGGCTGCCGTATCGCCCGTTGCTTCGCTTCAACGTACGGCCGACGCCATGAGCACCGTCGCCATCATCGATTACGGCATGGGCAACCTGCACTCCATTGCCAAGGCGGTCGAGCACGTCGCCGGCGCGAACAGGGTGACGGTGACCGCCGACGCGGCCGCCATACGCGGCGCCGACCGGGTGATCTTTCCCGGGGTGGGCGCGATACGCGATTGCATGCAGGAGCTGCAACGCCTGGGTCTGGACCAGGTGATTCGCGAGGTCGCCGGACAGCGGCCGCTGCTGGGCGTCTGCCTCGGCATGCAGGCCCTGCTGGAGACCTCCGAGGAGAACGGCGGCATCCCGGCCCTTGGGGTCTTCGCCGGCCAGGTGCGGCGTTTCCCGGACGGCCTGTGCGAAACCGGCAGCGACGCGCGCCTCAAGATCCCGCACATGGGCTGGAATCGAGTGGACCAGCGCCCGCATCCGCTCTGGGACGGGATTCCGCAGGGAAGCCGCTTCTACTTCGTGCACAGTTATTTTGCGCAACCGACGCATACCGAGGACTGTTCCGGCACTACTGACTACGGGATCTCGTTCGCCTCCGCGCTCGCGCGCGACGGCATCTTCGCCGTGCAGTTTCATCCGGAAAAGAGTCAGCATGCGGGACTGCGATTGTTGGCCAACTTCGTCGAATGGGACGGCCGGACCTAGGGATAGCCGTTCCCGCACGCGGACACGCCGGATTTCCGGCCTGCGCGCCGCCGTTTTGCGGTCGTGTCTGAGGAAGGCGCCGGCTGTGGGTTCTAAACACAACGTCCTGGTTTATCATGCCTAGCACCCCAGACGAGATAACAAGCCAAGCACAGAGGGAAGGCTCATGCTGCTGATACCCGCCATCGATCTGAAAGACGGCAAGTGCGTGCGTCTGCGTCAAGGACGCATGGACGACGTCACCATTTTTTCCGACGACCCCGTGGAGGTGGCGCAGCGCTGGGTGGATGCCGGGGCGCGCCGCCTGCACATCGTCGACCTCAACGGCGCCTTCGCCGGACAGCCGGTCAACGCCGAAGTCATCCATCAGATCGCCTCGGCCTTTCCCGAACTGCCGATCCAGGTCGGCGGCGGAATCCGCGATGAAGACACCGTGCAGTCCTACTTGGACCTCGGCGTAAGCTACGTGATCATCGGCACCAAGGCCGTGAGCGCGCCGCACTTCATCAACGATCTGTGCATGGAGTTCCCGGGTCATATCATCGTCGGCCTCGATGCGAAGGACGGC
Source organism: Thiohalobacteraceae bacterium (assembly GCA_041675685.1). Taxonomy (GTDB): domain Bacteria; phylum Pseudomonadota; class Gammaproteobacteria; order Thiohalobacterales; family Thiohalobacteraceae; genus JAHJQQ01. The sequence goes on along the minus strand of JBAYTM010000009.1, from coordinate 2,533 downwards.
AAAGCGGCCATCGACGGCTGGTCCAAGCTTTCGCACCACAACGTGCAGGAGCTCGCCCAGCGTTTCGAACGCGACGGTGTGAGCGCGATCGTCTATACGGACATCGGCCGCGACGGCATGATGAACGGCGTGAATGTGGAATCCACGCTGGAGCTCGCGCGCTCGGTCACCATTCCGATCATCGCCTCGGGCGGCGTCAGCAGCATGAACGACATCGAGGCGCTCTGCGGCGTCGAAGACGAGGGCATCATGGGCGCCATCATCGGCCGTGCGCTCTATGAAGGCAGCATCGACCTGGCCGCCGCCCAGCAGCTGGTGGACGGACTCCGGACCGACTGATACACGAGGCAACCGGACCGTGAAGACCCTCCCGCTGAAGTTCCTTAACCTAGAACCTCGGCCCTAGCACCTAGGCCCTGTATTGATGTTAGCCAAACGCATCATCCCCTGTCTCGACGTCGACGCCGGCCGTGTGGTCAAGGGTGTCAAATTCGTGGATATCCGCGATGCCGGCGATCCGGTCGAGGTGGCGCGCCGTTACGACGAGCAGGGCGCCGACGAGATTACCTTTCTCGACATCACCGCCAGCTCCGATGATCGCGAGACCATGGTGCATGTGGTCGAGCAGGTCGCCGGCCAGGTGTTCATCCCGCTGACCGTCGGCGGCGGTATCCGTGCCCTGCCGGACATACGGCGCATGCTCAATGCCGGCGCCGACAAGGTGGGCATCAATACCGCCGCGGTACATCGGCCGGAGTTCGTGCGCGAAGCCGCTGACCGTTTCGGTTCGCAATGCATCGTCGTCGCCATCGACGCCAAGCGCGTCAATGGCGCGGGCGAGCCGGATCGCTGGGAAATCTTCACCCACGGCGGCCGCAAACCGACCGGCCTCGATGCCGTCGCCTGGGCGCGGCGCATGGCGGAATACGGGGCCGGGGAGATTCTGCTGACCAGTATGGATCGCGACGGTACCCAGGACGGCTTCGATCTGGCATTGACGCGGGCGGTGAGCGATGCCGTGGACGTGCCAGTGATCGCCTCCGGCGGCGTGGGGAATCTTGATCACTTGGTCGCGGGCGTGCAGCAAGGCGGCGCCGATGCGGTGCTTGCCGCCAGCATCTTCCACTTCGGCACCTATAGCATCGCCGAGGCCAAAGCCCATATGGCGGCTGCGGGTGTGGAAGTCCGGTTGTAGGCGTAGCATATGACGGCGACGGCACAACGCTTTCCCACGCACCTGTGCCGGTTTCACGCCGGCGACGCGCCCGGCACTCCCGGAACTGGCGTCCCGGCATAGGGAGTGGGCTTGCGCCTGCGGCGTTGAACGAAGGGACGTACTGCTGGATATGACCGACTGGCTCAACGACATAAAGTGGACCGCCGACGGTCTGGTGCCGGTGATCGCGCAGGACGCGGGGACGGGCGACGTGCTGATGTTCGCCTGGATGAACGCCGAGGCCTTGCGGCTCACGGTCCAGGAAGGCCGGGCGGTGTATTGGTCCCGGTCGCGGAACAAGCTTTGGCGCAAGGGCGAAGAGTCCGGTCACGTGCAGCGGGTACAGGATCTGCGCCTGGACTGCGACAAGGATGTCATTCTGTTGAAGATTGAACAGGTCGGCGGTATCGCCTGTCATACCGGCAGACGCAGTTGTTTTTTTCACCGCCTGGAGGGAGCGCAATGGCAGGCCGTGGAACCGGTGTTGAAAGACCCGGCCGCGATTTATAAATAGTGGGTTGCGAATAAAACGGTCATGAACGACGTCTTACAGCAATTGGCAATGGTTCTCGAGGCACGCAAACACGCGGACCCCGAGAGTTCCTATGTCGCCAAGCTCTACAGCAAGGGTCTGGACGCCATCTTGAAAAAGGTGGGCGAAGAGGCGACCGAGACCATTCTCGCCGCCAAGGGCTCTTCCAAAGAACATCTGATCTATGAAACCGCAGATCTCTGGTTTCATACCCTGGTCATGCTCGCGCAGCAGGGTCTGGGGCCGGACGCCGTGCTGCGCGAACTGGACCGCCGTTTCGGCCTCTCGGGGCTGGAAGAAAAGGCATCGCGCAGCGTTGCGACCGAGGTTCGGGACGATTGATTGAATTGACGATGCCGCAAACTGCGGCTGGAGGTTGGTATGGGATTGGGCGGAATCAGTATCTGGCAACTGTTGATTATCCTGGCGATCGTTCTGGTCCTGTTCGGGGCCAAACGCCTGCGTAACGTGGGCTCCGACCTGGGCGCAGCGGTCAAGGGTTTCAAGAGTGCGGTCAAGGAAGGCGACGACCAGACGGAGACCAAAGAGCAGATCGAGGCTCAGGGCCGCACGTTCGACGCCGAAGTGACCGCCAAACAGAAAGACAAGGTCTGAGAAAGGCAGGGGCCGAGCGCGAACGCGAGGCGCCAGGGGACTCCCCTCGGCCCTAGTCACTAGTCCCTCGGCCCTGATCTTATGTTCGATATAGGCTTCTCAGAACTGATCCTCGTCATGGTGGTGGCGTTGGTCGTCGTCGGGCCGGAGCGCTTGCCGCGCCTGGCGCG
>JBAYTM010000008.1:0-16091 GCA_041675685.1 Thiohalobacteraceae bacterium | reverse complement strand
CGGATCGACCTGCACCTGATACTGTTTGACGTCGCCGCCCACGGCCACCACCGAGGCCACGCCCGGCTGGGCCAGCAGGCGGTTGCGGAATTCCCAATCGACCAGGCTGCGCATCTCGTAGCCGCGGTCTTCGCCCGACCAGTCGACCAACGCGAACTTGAGCAACCAGCTCACCGCCGAGGTCACCGGCATCAGCTGCGGCGGCTCGACGTTGTCGGGCAGCGTGGCGCTCGCGAGTTGCAGGCGCTCCTGCGTCAGCACGCGCGCGTGGTAGATGTCGATGCCGGAGCGGAACACCAGCGTGATGCGCGACAAGCCCACCGACGAACTCGAGCGGATCTGTTCGATGTTCGGCATACCCTGCAAGGTGACTTCGAGCGGGCGGGTCACCATCAGCTCGACGTCGCCCGCCGCGAACCCGGGCGCCTCGGTCTGGATCTGCACCTGCGGCGGGGCGAACTCCGGAAACACGTCGACCACCATGCGGCTGAGCGCAAACAGCGCGGCGGCCGCCACCACCAGGTAGAGCAGAATGACGATGACGCGATTGCGCAGCGACCAGCCTATGATCCAATCGAACATCTCGCCCCTCTCAGTGGTGGTGATCGCTGGCGGCGGCGCTGGAATTGTCCAAGCGGTAAGCGCCCTCCAGCAGCAACTTGCCCTGGGTCACGACCTGGCTACCGACATCGATACCGGTAACGGGTACCCAGTCGCCGACCGCAACGCCCGGCTCGACGACCCGTCGCACATAGGCGCCCGGTTCGGTCTGCAGGAACAACACCGTCTCCAGACCCTGGTGCATCAGGGCCGCGCGCGGCACCCAGGTCTGACCGGGGCGAGCGATCAACAATTCCATTTCCACGGCCTGGCCCAGAAAGGCGCTCTCGCCCTTGTCGAGCTGCACCAGAAGGCGCGCCAGTTGACGGGCGTCGTCGAGTTGCGGTGACACGCCCTGCGGCTGGTATTCGCGCTCGCGGCCGTCGGGGAAACGGATCCGTACGCGCACATCTTGGGCGCGCACGCCGGCCAGTTGGTCGGGGAAGAACAGCCCCTCGACCCAGAGCGGCGCATCCGCGGCGATGACGCGCGCGATCGCGCGTCCGAGCACCACGAACTGCGACATGGCCCGGTCGCCGGCGTTCAGCAGCGCCCCCGGCCGCACCAGCACTTCGCTGATCACGCCGTCGATCGGCGCCTCCACCGAGATGCCGTCGAGCGCCTCGCCGGATTCCTCGAGTTGTGCGATCTCTTTGTCGCTCATGCCCCACCAGCGCAGATTCTCGCGCGCATCCTTCAGGTAGTTGGGCAGGCGCCCTTCTTCGCGCAGGATCTCGAGCTTCTCATCGTTGTTGAGCAGCGCGATATAGGCCTTCTGGGTGAGCACGAACTCAGGGCTTTCGATCAGCGCGATCGGCTCGCCACGGCGTACGCGACTGCCGGGGCGCACATACAGCTCGCGCAGCTGACCGCTGATGAATGAATTGACGTCGTGTACGGCGCCCGCCCCGGCAATCACCCGGCCGACCCCGGCACGGTGCTCGACCACCTCGGGGGTCTGCACCGCGGCCAGGGTGACGAGGTCGCTGTCGACACGCAGCGGCCCGGGGGCCGCGCCCGTCGACGCAACGGCGGCATCACCCGCCCCCGCCACCGGACCGCCAGCGGCGAACCCGGAGGCATCGCTGTGCGCGAAGGCCGCGCTGCTCGCACACCAGAGCAGCAGGGCGCAGGTCCAATCAATGCGCATGCGCGGCCTCCGAACCCTCTTCCAACGAGAGTGTCAAACGCAGCCCGTTACGCAGGCCGAGCAGGCCGGCGCTCGCCAGCGGTTGCAGCCGCACGGTACAGCGCAACCCGGTGCCGTCCATGATCGGCAGAACCTCTTCGATGGTCGCCTCGATCGGCGCCGCGCTGCCCGGCAGATGCAGCCAGGCGCTGCCGCCGGTCTGCAAGCCTTGCGCGGCGGCCAGCGGAAGTTCGGCCTCTATCAGCACGGCCTCCGAATCGGCGACCCGGAACAGTGTCGTGCCGCTCAGGCTGAACAAACCGGATTGCGCGCCCGGATTGATCACCTGACCTTCAGCCACGCCGATCGCCAGCAGATAACCGGACATCGGGGTGGTGATGCGCAGAACGCGTACCGGTTGCCGCGAATCCTCGAGCATCTGGATGTCCTCGTCGCTCAGCCCGCGCCAGCGCAGGCCGGTCTGGCCCTCGATGAGCTTTTCCTCCGCCGTGGTGCTGAAGGCCTTGACGTACTCGAGGTTGACGAAGGTTTCCGCGTAACTGCGCTGGATGGTCTCGAGCTCCGCGCTTTCGAACTCCGCGAGCACCTCGCCCGCCTCGACCGGACGACCGACATACAGGTCGCGCAGATTGATGATGCGCGCGTTGACCTTCAGTACCACATCGACGATGCGCCGCGGGTCGATTCGCACCTGCGCCGGATACTCCCGGGGGCGCGCCTGATCGTCCTGCGTCACCGTCGCAGCGGACGACCCCGCAAAGCCGCTGGCGTCGCTGTGCGCAAACGCGGCATTCGGCAATGCGAGCGCAAGCCCGGCTGCGAAACAGCCCGCCTTCCAGATCCACATGCGATGTTGTTCCAAAACCTCGTGCACCCTTAAAGGATTCGATTCAGCGTCGATGGAGCAAGCTCCATGCCACGCAACCATTACCGCAGCCCGGCGACTCGAGGGCTCCCGCTCGGCGCATGCATCGCCGCTCGCGGGGCGCATCTCAAACGCACGAGCCGCGTCGAGTTAGGCGCTCATCCGCGCCCGTGCAGGCGGTTGTAGGCGCGATCCGCGCTGTACGGAATGAACGCGAATACCCGGCTGTTTCACTGTTTCAAACCCGATAGACGTTCCACTAGCGCGTTCCAATCTGAAACGGTTACCACGCAGCCACGGGCGCGCACGGCGTCTTCCGTACCGGCAAGGCAAACCGCAGCACTGGCACGGCCATTGCTCACCCGTTCGTCGCCGCGTCGCCGCGCACGCGATAGAACCGTCGTCGAGCGTCCGGTGGTCACCCAACTGACAAACTCGGAGGTCTTCATGTCACACACAGGAATGAGGTATCGGCGCGGATTGATCGGAGCCGTCGGGCTACTCGTCGGCAGCAGCGTTGCAGCGGCCGATCCCGCGGCTGCAACTGTTCCGGAGGCGGATAGCCTGGTCGCGGCACTGAAGCAGGGCACCGCCTACGGGCAATTGCGCCCGCGCTACGAGTTCGTCGACCAGGAGGGCGTGGACGAAGAGGCGCATGCATTCACCTTACGCACGCGCCTGGGCTACCAGACGGCTGGATGGCAGCGCTTCAGCGCCGTGTTGGAATTCGAAGATGTGCGCGCATTCGGCGATGAGAAGTTCAACAGCACCGTCAACGGCCACACGCGGTACCCGATCGTGTTGGATCCGGAATCGACCGAGGTGAATCAGGCCTATATCGACTATGCCGGCCTTGCCGAGACCAAGGTTCGGCTCGGACGGCAATATATCCTGCTCGACAACGAGCGCTTCGTAGGCCCGGTCGGTTGGCGCCAGAACTCCGTGAGCATGGACTCCGTCAGCCTGACGAACACGGCACTGCCCGATACCAAGGCGTTCTACGCCTACGTCGACAACGTGAACCGTCTGTTCGGGGAAGACCATCCGACGCAAAGCGACTGGGACATGAGCAGCCACTTGGTCAACGTCGCCTATTCCGGTCTGCGGTTCGCCGATCTGGTGGGTTACGGCTACTTCCTCGACTTCGAGGATCCGGCCAGCGAGGCGCTGTCGACGCGCACCCTCGGTGTGCGCCTGGATGGGGCGCATGCACTCGCCGACGACCTGAAGCTGCTGTATACGGCCGAGTACGCCGACCAGCGCGACCACGCCGACGGCCGTCCCGGCGATGCCGACTATTACTGGTTGACACTGGGCGTCGATTTCAAGGGCCTCACGGTGAAGCTGAATCAGGAACGCCTTGGCGGCGACGGCACCTATAGTTTCAGCACACCGCTCGCAACGGTACACGCGCACAACGGCTGGGCAGACAAGTTCCTGGCCACGCCCGTCGACGGGCTGGTGGACACCAGTTTAGAGTTCGGAGGCAGTCTGGCCGGGTTCAAACTGGCCGCCATCTTCCACGACTTCCAGAGCGATCACGACAATTACGACTACGGCCAGGAGTGGAACCTGCTGGCGGTCCGGCCCATAAACAAACACCTCAAGGTGGCGGCGAAGTACGCGGATTACTCGGGCGACGGGAACGCCACCAATCTCGCCCGCAACGCCGCGCTCGGCAGTGACGTGCAGAAATTCTGGCTGATGGCGGATTTCACCTTCTAGACTCGGCCATCGAGGGGTGGCGGCGGGCTGGCGGGGCGTCGCTCCGACAGCCCCGGCGCTGCCGAAATGCGCGACTCGCGTATAATGCCCGCGATCGGTCCGACCGCGGTCATTGTAGAGAGTTTGCATCATGCCCCTCGTCGCCAATTCGGAACTGCCCGCGTTCGCCCGCCTTCGACAGGAGGGCGAAACCATCGTGCCGGGCGACGCGGCCGTCCATCAGGACATCCGCGAACTCCATATCGGGCTGCTCAACATGATGCCGGACGCCGCACTGGCGGCCACCGAGCGGCAGTTCTTTCGACTGGTCGGCGAAAGCAATCAGATCGCACAGTTCTATATGCACCCGTTCACGCTCGACGCGCTGGAGCGCAGCCCCGAGGGTCGCGCCCACGTCGAGCGCTACTACGAGAGCTTCGAGCAGATCCAGGCGACCGGCCTGGATGCGCTGATAATCACCGGCGCCAACGTGCAGGGCAGCGAACTCTCCGAACAGCCCTTCTGGAAGCCGCTCATCGAGGTGATCGACTGGTCCTACGCGAACGTTGCCTCGACGCTCTGTTCCTGTCTGGCGACGCACGCGGTTCTGGAATTCCGCTACGCGCAGAAGCGCCGCCCGCTCGGCGCCAAACGCTGGGGCGTCTACCCGCACCGCGTGGTCGAGCGCCGTCACCCGTTGGTGATGGGAGTGAACACGCGGTTCGATGTGCCGCATTCCCGGTTCAACCAGATCGACCGCGCGCAGTTCAAGGCCGCGGGTCTGCACGTGCTGGCGGAGAGCGCGGCCGGCGTGCACCTGGCGGTCAGCGAGGACGGCTTCCGGCTGGTGTTCTTCCAGGGCCATCACGAGTACGACAGCATCAGTCTGCTCAAGGAATACAAGCGCGAGGTGCTGCGCTATGCGCACGGGCTGCGCGCCGACTATCCGCCGTTCCCCGATCACTATTTCACCTTGCAGATGCAGGCGATCCTCGAGGAATATCGGGACAGCCTGGAGCACGCGCGCAGTCTCGGCCTGCCGCCGCCCGAATTGCCGGAGGCCCTGATCCTGCCCCACATCGACAACACCTGGCACGACACCGCCGAGGCGATCCTCAACAACTGGGTCGGCAAGGTCTACCAGATCACCAACAACGACCGCCTGAAGCCGTTCATGGACGAGGTCGACCCTAACGACCCGCTCGGCCTGCGCGCCTGACGCGGGCGAAAAAATCTTTCCCGAAACGCTGCTTAGCCGGGCCCTCCCACTGCCGTGACCGGGTGCGCCGGGACGGTGCACGCCGCACCGCGCCCCGCCCCTCAAGTTTGTTCTGGACAGAACGCTACGGCTGGCTAATATTCCGCCACGCGCCCTCACGGGCGGAAACCCCGCGGAGCAGTCAACTCGATTCAGGTGAACGCCATGTCGGCAGCATCGAAGCAGAAAGGTCCTCTCTGGTACGGCTATTTGGAAGCAGGCGACAAAAGCACGCCGGTAATCCGCGACGAGCGGCTGGACACCGGCAACGGCAAGACGATGTTCCTGTTCAATCTCGCGCGTGGACAGATCCTCGAGTACAACCGCGAGATCGTCGAACCCAAACTGCGCGAACTCAAACCCAGCGAGGCGGCCGCGATCGGCAAACTCGATGCCGACTATGGCGAAGCCCGGCGCGCGCTCAAGCACCACAACGTCAAACCGCTGAACATCCCCGAACAGGGCCCACCGCCGAAGGCGGCCAAGGCCGCCAAAAACGCCGACGACGAGGACTTGGGCGACTTCGTCTCCGAGGACGCGGACGGCGCCTGGATGGACAGCACCGAGGAGGAAGAGAGCTGAGGTTCTCGCCGTCGCCATGGACGCACCCACCCTGCTCGGGCTGATCGCCGGCAGCCTCACGACCCTGGCCTTCGTGCCGCAGGTGCTCAAGACCTGGCGCACCAAGTCCGGTAACGACATCTCGCTTGGCATGTTCCTATTGTTCAGTACCGGGGTGTTGCTCTGGCTGATCTACGGCATTTTGATCGATGCGCTTCCGGTGATCCTCGCCAACGGCCTCACGCTGCTGTTGTCGCTGGCGATCCTGTTGTTGAAGCTGCGCTATCGGCGCCTGCCGCTGGCGACCGGCGGACCCCGTGGCTAGCGCGCCGGTCGCCCTGGTCACCGGACAGGAATTCATCATCGACGGCGGCATGACCCGCAAAATGATCTATGTCGACTGACGGACCCGCGCATGCCAAATTCGGGGGCCTCGCCGTCGGCGCGCGCTTTCGTTGGCGCAATGCCACCTACGTGAAGATCAGCCCCTTGATCGCGCGCGACGAAACCAGCGGTGCCGCGCAGATGGTGCAGCGTGCCGCCCTGGTCGAACCGCTCGGCGTGACGGCGGCGGGCGCCGCCAAGGCGGCCAGTCACACCGAACGGGTATTCGAGGAATACCATTGCGACGTGGTCGCCTGTTTCGAAGCAATGTCGTCCGCACCCGATGCGCGGGACTTCGACCGACTGCGCCAACGCCTGGAAGAGGCGCGCCGCCGCGCGCTCGACAAGCTCGGTAAGCCCGGCTAAGTCCAAGCACCTTCCGAAGCGCGACGCTGGCGTCCACTGTTCGCCAACGAATCGCGGCTAGCGTTCTCGGCTTCCCGCTCCGCGTCCAATCGCGGTCGAACGGCGGCGACCGACCCAGGTCGTTCATTGTACGCAGGTCGGCAATAGCAGAACCGGCATGGCCGCCCAGACCACCGCAACCGCGGACAGTACACACAGCAACACCGCGGTCAGCGCGATAAAGCCGCTCACCGACGTGCCCGATTCGCCCGACGCGCCCGACCCTTCGGACACCGCCCGCGCACGCCGATACTTTGCGACGTTCACCGCCGCGGCATAGCCGATCAGTGTCAGCGCCACCGCGGTCGCGACGACGACGCCCCACTCGGCAGGGCCTAACCCGAAGCGGTCCGCCCGGGTCCAGCCGAACCCGCAGGCCAGGGACACCAGGATGTACGACACCAGGAAATGCACCGCCCAGACGATGGGTGCGGCGATCATGACGACCAGATGATCCTGCTTGAAAAGCCTCATGCGATCTCCTTTACTTCGGTAGTCGCGTGCCGCGTCTGCTTGCAGTCGGCCGGTGGTCCGAACGGCCATCCGGGAACCGGCGCAAGGCACAGCGGTCACAGGGCATACCGCCGCCGTGCGGCGCAACTCGCGAAGGCGGCGATCCCGTTCAACCGGACAGTGAAGGAGTCACGCCATGCCAACCGGAGCCAGTTCCAAGCGCGAGCGCGAATACAAGAAACTCGAGCAGCGCTTCAAGAAAGAACACCGTTATCCCGGACGCGAAGAGGAAGTCGCCTCGCGCATCGTCAACAAACAGCGCGCGCAGTACGGCGAAACCAAGGGCGAACGCCAGAAGGATCGCCAGGGCCGTTCGCCGGACCGCAACCTGCCGATCGACGACTACCAGGAGCTGACCATCCCGCAGGTCCAGCGTCAGCTCGACGGACTGTCGCGCGCCGAGCTTCGCAAGCTGCGCAGCTACGAGGTCAAGCACAAGGACCGCAAAGGTCTGGTACAGAAGTTCGACCGGCTGCTGGCCCGCAGCTAGCACAGTAACGACCCTCCGCAGTGCGGGCGTCGCGCCGGCCTCGGCGCGGCGGCTCGTGGTGCGCGGGCGTATCCGAAGACCGTCGTGCAGCCTCCCGCCGCCTCCTTGCCGGCACAGATTCACAGCAACCGCGGAAACAGATGCATCACGCTGTAGCCGAGCAGCCATTGCAGCACCGTGTACCGCCAGAACAGGCCCACCACGGCCGCCTCGCTGGGGCGCGCGCTGCCCGCGAAACCGCGACGCATGCGCACCAGCACGAACAGCCCCATCAGCACCGCGAACAGGACGTGCACGAACTGGTAACCGACCAGAAAATGCACCAGCGCGCCATAGGCGTGCTCCCGGGCCGGTACCTCGGTACCGAGCAGCGCCGAGACCTCCAGAACCATGAACGCGACGCCGAGAACCGCCGCGGCGAACAGGGCCATGCCCGGACCGGACGACCGCCCGGCGCGCAACCGGCGCAGGCCCCAGGCGACCGCCAGGCCGGCCGCGATCAAGGCCGCCGTCGCCAGCGTCGGCAGCAGCAGGCCGCCCGCGGCGTACCCGGCCGGCGGCCAGTGCGGCGATACCGTCCATAGATAGAAATAGGCGAACACCAGCGAAAGGAACAGGGTCCCGTCGGCGAGCAGTGCATAGAGCGTGCCCCACCAGCCGGGGGAATGCGCGAGCGTCCGATGCAGCGGCAGACGACAGTCGGCGGCGGCCTGCATCGCGGTGTCCTGATCGCGGCTGCCGCCCTGCCAGGCCCAGAAAAACAGACTCGCGAAGGCCAGCGTCGCGCCGATCGCCGCCAGCCAATAGAGCTTGGCGAGAAAGCCGACGAAGAACAGGGCCGTGAACAGCGCGGCGACCAACGGCGTCCAGGTGTTGCCGGGCAGGACGATCACCGCCTCGGGCTCGCCGTGCAGTGTCGAGGTCATCAGTGTCTCGCGCCGCTTCGGATCGGGGAGGCCGAGATAGCCTTCACCTCGGGCGTTGCGTTGGGCAAGCGCCGGGTCGCTCCACAGCGGCTCGCGTGTCGCGACCCGCGGCTGCGCGACGAAGTTGTACGGCGGCACCGGCGCTGCGATCGCCCATTCCAGCGTCCCCGCGTTCCAGTGGTTGCGTTCGGCGCGGCGGCCGAACCCGTAATGCAGCAGGAAATCGACGAGAAACATCCCGACGCCCGCGGCCAGCAGAAAGCCGCCCAGGGTCGAGACCAGATTGAGCGTTTCCCAACCGAGGCCCGGCAGGTAGGTATAGGCGCGCCGCGTCATGCCGATCAGACCGGTCGCGTGCATCGGCAGGAAGGTGATATTGAAGCCGAGGAAGATCATCCAGAACGCCAGCCGGCTCAGGCGCTCCGAGGGCGCGCGCCCCGAGAACAGCGGCAACCAGTAATAGAACGCGGCGAACAGCGGAAAGACCATCCCGCCAAACAGCACATAGTGCAAATGCGCGACTACGAAGTGCGTGTCGTGCACCTGCCAGTCGAACGGCACCAGCGCGACCATCACACCGGTCAGCCCGCCGAGCACGAAGACGAACAGGAAACCGAGGATGTACAGCAGCGGCACGCGCAGCAGCGGCCGGCCGTTCCAGAGCGTTGCGATCCAGGCGAACACCTGGATGCCGGTCGGCACCGCCACCGCCATGCTGGCCGCCGAGAAGAACGCCAGCGACAGCAGCGGAATGCCGACCGTGAACATGTGGTGCACCCAGAGTCCGAAGCTGATGAAGCCGGTGGCGATCACCGCCAGCACCACCCAGCTGTAGGCGGCCAGCGGGCGCTGGGCGAAGGTCGGCAGGATGGCGCTGACCAGGCCCGCCGCGGGGACGAAGATGATGTACACCTCCGGGTGCCCGAAGATCCAGAACAGGTGTTGCCAGAGCAAGGGATCGCCGCCGAGCGCGGCGTCGAAGAACGGCAGGCCGAAGGCGCGTTCGATCTCCAGCAGGATGGACGCCAGAATCAGCGGCGGAAAGCCGAACAGGATCATGAACGCCGTCACCAGGATGTACCAGGCGTAGATCGGCATGCGCTGGATGGCCATGCCCGCGGTGCGCGTCTTGAGGATGGCCACGATCAGCTCCACCGCCGCGGCGACCGCGGAGATCTCGGCGAAGGTCACCCCGAGCAACCAGAAATCCGGACCGGCACCGGGCGTGAAGGCGCTGCTGTTGAGCGGCACGTACATGAACCAGCCGCCGTCCGGCACCGCGCCGACGAAGAAACTCGAATACAGCAGGATGCCGCCGAACAGATAGCACCAATAGCCGAACGCCGAAAGCCGCGGAAACACCAGGTCGCGCGCGCCGATCAACTTGGGAATCAGATAGACCGCGAAGCCTTCCATAATCGGCACGGCGAAAAAGAACATCATGGTGGTGCCGTGCATGGTGAAGGCCTGCGCGTAGTCCTGATGGTCGAGCAGGTCGTTCAGCGGGAGGGCCAGCTGACTGCGTATCAACATCGCCAGCAGTCCGCCTATCAAAAAGAACACGAAACCGGTCACGATGAAGCGCAAGCCGATACTGCTGTGATTGACCGCGCGCAATTGCCCGAGCCCCGGATCATTGGCCCAGACGCGTTCCAGATTGGCGTGAAGCTGGTCGCGCTCGCCGGATGCTGCGCGGTCCCTGGCCATCAATGCAGCCCCCCCAGAAAGTCGCCGAGCGCGGCGAGCGTCGCGGGATCGAGACCATCGAACACCGGCATGCGGTTGCCGGGCTTGATGCGGTCGTTGGCGGCGATGAAGCGCCGCAGATTGTCCGGCGTGTTTTCCAGTGTGCCGGCGGCGATGAAGGCGCGGCTGCCGAGGTGGGTCAGATCCGGCCCGACGTCGGGGCCGCGGCGTTCTACCAGACCGCGCACGCTGTGGCAGGCGCTGCAATGCTGCGCGAAGGCCGCGTAGCCGCGTTGCGCGCTTTGGCCGGCGGGCGCGGTCGCCGGGCGGCGCTGCGCGTCGAGCCAGGCGGCAAACCGGTCCGGCGGTTCGGCGACCACCAGCAACGCCATGCGCGCATGCTGCGCGCCGCAGAACTCGGCGCACTGACCGCGGAAACGTCCGGGCGCATCGGCCTGCAGCCGCAGCCGATTGGTGCGGCCAGGGATCAGATCCATCTTGCCGCTCAGGTTCGGCACCCAGAAGCTATGAATGACGTCGGCGCTGCGCAACGCGATCGACACCGGCACGCCGGCCGGGATGTGGATCTGGTTGGCGGTCACGACCTCGGGCTGGCCGCCGGCGCCCGGATACCGCACCTCCCACCACCATTGATGGCCGGTCACCTGGATCTCCAGCGCAGGCTCGGGACCGGCGCGCAGATCGCCCATCTGGTAGACGCCATAGACCAGTAACGCGCTCAGGGTCAGCACCGGCCAGGCAAAGCCGCCGACCGCGACCATCAGTGTGTCAGGGATGCCGCGATGCCTGGCCGGCGTGCGGAACACGGCGTACAGCGCCAGCACCATCACCAGGGCGAGCACGGCCGATGCGCCGGCGAACATCACCCAACTGAGGTTGGCGATGGAACGGGCGCTGGGGCCTTGCGGCGCAAGGCTGGATTGGACCCCGTCGCAGCCGGCCAATGCCAGACCGGCCACGGTCAGTGCACCCGCGCCGAGCACGCGGAACATAATCTGCAAGGGACGACATCGAAGCAGCGGCCGAACGCCCGCGCCTGCCCGAGGAGCGACCTCCATGTCTTTCATGCTCAGCGCCCACATCCTGTTCCTCATCCTGTGGTCGGCCTCCTTGCTGTACTTCCCGCAACTGGTGGTGCGCGAGGCCGCGACGCTCGACGCCGAGGTCGAACGCGAGGCCATCCGCATGCAGCGCACGCTGTACGCCTGGATCATGACCCCGGCCGGGCTGCTGACCGTGCTGGCCGGCAGCTGGCTGCTGTTCGAACGCGGCTTCGAGGGCGGCTGGCTACCGGTCAAGCTCGCACTGGTGACACTGCTGGCGTTCTTCCATGCCTACTGCGGCAGCCTGATGGACGACTACAAGCGCGGACGCATACGTCGTCACCTGTGGTTCTTTGGTCTGCTGCCGCTCGTGCCTGCGTTGCTGATCCTGGCGGTGGTGACACTGGTCGTCGGCAAACCCTTCTAGCGCGGCTCGGACGCCGCCACATCAGTCGACTCGACGCAGTCCGCACTCCGGCCTTCACGCCGACAACGAACCGGACGGCGACCATTCGGGACTCACTCCTGCTCATCGCCGGTACCGATGCTGTGTTCGAACACCAGCTTGCCGCCGAGCCAGCCGGCGACACCCAGCGCCAGCGCCGACACGCCGGACAGAAACAGGCCCCAGGGCAGCACGCCGAGCGTCGGTTCGCCCACCCGCATCCACCAGTTCGCCGCGGCGAGGGACAGCAACATGATCGCGGTCAGCATGTGACTCCAGCTGGTCACGTGAAAACGGATCTCCTTGATGAGCAGAAAATCCAGCAGGCCGGCGATCGCCGCGAGCGCACCCATCGCCAGGCCGGCGCCGATGATCCACAGGGCCGCGCGCGCCCAGAACGGATCGCCGGTCCACCAGAATGCGAGATCGCAGGCCAGACCGCCCGACAAAAACGCAATCGGAAAGGTGATCAGCATCGGGTGCAGCGGATGCCCGCCGATGGCGATGGAACTTTCGGTACTCTTGGGCGGCGTTTTGAGTAGCGGACTTTTCATTTCGATGTACCGGGCGGCCGACGCCCGGAGTATAGAAAAGTTCGCGGTGTACTGCCGTCGCCGCGGCTGTCCACAGGCTTTTCCACCGCAGGCAGCGGCGAAAACACCATGATCGCGCGGCTCGCGCGATGAATCGCGACGGCCGCGGTCATCGCGCACGGCGACACGCAGGCTGCATCTTCGTGCAGTTCTTACGCCGCCTTTGTAATTTTTCCCGAGAGCGCCCGCCTCCGCGCTGCACGACAGGGAAACCGCACGGCTGCATTCCGTGGCATAGCCCTTGCTCCCCTCGCAGGTTCCATAGGCAGGTTCCACAGGAAGGATTCGTACCGCGATAGGAGGCGACGCACATGGGCGCGACCGTAGGCGACTATCTTCTCGAACGGCTGTCCGATTGGGGCGTGCGGCGCGTCTTCGGTTATCCGGGCGACGGCATCAACGGCATCATGGGTGCGTTCGGGCGCATCGGCGACAAGCTCCAGTTCGTACAGGCCCGGCACGAGGAACTGGCGGCCTTCATGGCCTGCGCGCACGCCAAATTCACTGGCGAGGTCGGCGTCTGTCTGGCCACCTCGGGACCGGGCGCGATTCATCTGCTGAACGGCCTGTACGACGCCAAGCTCGATCACCAGCCGGTGGTCGCCATCGTCGGTCAGGCCAAACGCGCGTCGATCGGCGGCGACTACCAGCAGGAGGTCGACCTGGTGTCGCTGTTCAAGGACGTCGCGCACGAGTTCGTACATATGGCGACCACGCCGGCACAGATGCGCCATCTGGTCGACCGCGCCGTGCGCATCGCCCACGATCAGCGCACCGTGACTTGCATCGTCATCCCGCACGATGTCCAGGACCTGCCGGCCGTGGAGGTACCGCCGCGCGAACACGGCACCGTCCACAGCGGCATCGGCTATACCGCCTATCCGACCGCACCGGCCGCGCCCGAACTGGCGCGCGCCGCCGCGGTGCTCAATGCCGGCAAGCGCGTGGCGATGCTGGTCGGCGCCGGCGCCCTGCAGGCCACCGACGAAGTGCTGGAGGTCGCCGACCTGCTCGGCGCGGGCATCGCCAAGGCGCTGCTCGGCAAGGCGGCGGTCCCCGACGACCTGCCCTTCGTGACCGGTTCCATCGGCCTGCTCGGCACCAGACCGAGCTGGGACCTGATGACCGGCTGCGACACCCTGCTGATGATCGGCTCGGGTTTTCCCTATTCCGAGTTCCTCCCCAAGGAAGGCCAGGCGCGCGGGGTGCAGATCGACATCGACGGCCGCATGTTGAATCTTCGTTATCCGATGGAGGTCGGCCTGGTCGGCGACGCCCGGGCGACGTTGCGCGCCCTGATTCCGCAACTGCAACGGAAGCCGGACCGCGGCTGGCAACAGGAAATTCAAGCCAACGTCGAACGCTGGTGGCGGGTGCTCGAAGGCCGCGCCATGAACGCGGCCGACCCGATCAACCCGCAGCGCGTGTTCTGGGAACTCTCGCCGCGCCTGCCCGACGACTGCATCCTGACCTGCGATTCCGGCTCTGCCGCCAACTGGTACGCGCGCGATCTGAAGATCCGCCGCGGCATGCTGGCCTCGCTGTCCGGCGGTCTCGCCACCATGGGCCCGGCCGTGCCCTACGCCATCGCCGCCAAGTACGCACATCCGCAACGCCCCGTGATCGCGCTGGCGGGCGACGGCGCCATGCAAATGAACGGCATCAGCGGCCTGATCACCATCGCCAAGGTCTGGCGCGAATGGGCCGACCCGCGGTTGATCGTCATGGTGTTGAACAACGGCGACCTCAATCAGGTCACCTGGGAGCAGCGCGTCATGCAGGGCGACCCGAAATTCGCGGCCTCGCAGGACGTGCCGCAGTTTCCCTATGCGGCCTACGCGGAACTGATCGGCCTGCACGGCATCATGGTCGAGCAGCCGGACGCCATCGCCGGCGCCTGGGAGCAGGCGCTGGCGTCCGAGCGGCCGACCGTGATCGAGGTGTTCACCGACCCCGACGTGCCGCCCTTGCCGCCGCACATCACCAGCAAACAGGCCAAGGCCTATTTCTCCGCATTGTTGCACCGCGACTCGGACGCCATCGGCACCCTGATCGCGTCGGCCAAGGAATGGTGGGACAGCGCCTTTCCGCCGGACCAGAAGCAATGACCCATGCGCAGCATGCGAGACGCCATTCCGATCGCAGCAATGTCGTGTCGCGAGCAGATGATTCAGACCGCGACAGGCTCGCACCTACACACCGCTCAGGTGCTGCAGTCGGCCCTGCAGCAAGCGCGTTGAAAGAGTCCATACGTTTGCCAGCCGAAGTTCAAACGGCCGCCGCTGCCCGGTGTACGACGATCGCCGCGTGTACGCCGTCCCAGAAGGCGATGCGCGCCGCGACTGCCGCCCGTGCGGCTGCGGTCGCCTCGGCGATCTTAACCGGGTCGCCCGCGCACAATTCGTTGAGCAGCTGCAACGACAGCGGCGCGTGCAGTTCCTCGTCGAGATGGACATGCCGGTCCAGGTAATAATGAAACGACGGCGCGCGTGCCGCGTCGACGCCCGTCCGCGCGAGGATGGCGCGGAACATATCGGGGACGATGTGTTCGCGGCCGAGTGCCAGTGCAGCAGCGACGATATGCGGCTTGCCGGAGGCAATAAAGTCGAAGGTGGTACGCGTGAAGCGGCGCGCCGGCAACGACATCGGTGCCTGTCCGAGCGCCTTGTCGACGTCCTCACGATAAAGCCGATTCACGAACGCCTCGACGTCGCCGGTGCACGCCCCGACCTCGCGCATCGCGGCGCAGTAGAGTTCGAAGTGGCTGGTGAAGCGCGGTGTTCCACCCTCGTTGGGCGCTACGTCCGACTCCTCTTCCAGGACCAGCTCGTTGACGAACCGGCGCAGTGCGGTATTGCGCGTCGGCAGCCAGGGGCACGCGGGCGGCGCGATAAGGTTCTGGAGATATTTCACCAGCGACATGAAATCCCAGACCGAGAAGACATGGTGCTCCATGAAGCAGCGCAGCGCGTCGAGATCGGTGATGGCGGCGTAGATCGGGTGGCGGTTCAACGCCTCGCGCTGCGGCGCGATGCTCTCGGCGGTGATGGAAGCGGACATCTTCGACCTCTAAGGGCTGGCCTGGCGAGCGCCGCACTATACCCCGATCCCGGGGGCGATGCGATAACACATTAATATATAAAGTTTTTACATGTTTCCGGCTTCACCAGGACCGCGTTTTCATTAAGCAGCCGTTCAGTTTCCCCCTGCTAGTCTGCAACCAACCTCGGGGAACCAATCCGCGCCGCAACGAAACCGGCACCGGCCCCGGGCCAGACACCACAAGGAGAAGAAGCCATGCAAAATTTGAAGACCATCATGCTTGCCTTGGCCGTCGGCGGCTCCGCGCTGCTCGGCGCGCCCTTGGCCCATGCCGACAAATACGTGGTGAACCACTATTACGGCGAGTCGCGTTATGACGACGACTATCGCTACAAGCATCAGTAT